>NZ_JCACCM010000144.1:0-116420 GCF_059501405.1 Myxacorys sp. | reverse complement strand
GAAGCACAAGTCGAGCAGCGGTGGCTGGTCTGCTACCTCGTCTGAAGGCTTGAGTTTAGAGCACGACTTCAGCCAAGACCTCAATGGTGATGGAGCGATTGGAGATGCGATAACGCCGATTGAATCAGTTGGCAATACCACCCTTGTGCAGAACGGCTTGAAGCATCTTTCAGTGGAGAGCAACAGCGGCAAGCACACGATTCTGCTGAACCAGAAATTGGTAGGAGCCGACATGTATGCGGGATGGCAAGTGCTAGGAGCAGAGACCGTCAACGGTGAGAACCGTCTGTTGTGGAAGTTTGCTGGCACGAACGAGCTGTACCTGTGGCATCTAGATGACCAGTGGAAGCACAAGTCGAGCAGCGGTGGCTGGTCTGCTACCTCGTCTGAAGGCTTGAGTCTGGAAGCTAATTTCCAAGTAGATGCTAATGGCGATGGCACGCTCTATCAAGCAAACAATGACATTATGGGTGATGTAGATGCCAATACCCTTGATGGTGGAATAGGCAACGACATTCTTAACGGTGGAGCTAGTAACGATATTCTGATTGGAGGTACGGGTGACGATATTCTGATCGGAGGCACAGGCAATGATGTCTTGACAGGTGGAATTGGGAGAGATCAGTTTGTCTTTGATTCGTTGGCTGGAGGTGTTGATACCATTACCGACTTCCTGGTGGGAACTGACAAGCTTGCTGTGTCTGCTACAGATTTTGGTGGCGGACTCGCTGCCAATGCTGAAATTACGGAAGCTCAATTTATCCTTGGTATAGCGGCAATGACTAGCAGCCACCGATTTATCTACGATTCAGGGAGTGGTGCTTTCTTCTTCGACTCAGATGGTTCTGGTTCAACCTCACAGATACAGATTGCTACTCTTAGCAGTGGGTTACTGATGACTCAATCTGACATTCTTGCTGTGGCTCCCAGAAAATAATTGTTCTTGAGATAGGTAAATCTTAAGAGCAATACGTCGGGTAGGTTTTGACACGAGAGCTATCCGTCCTCTAATCACCGAGAAATCTGCTTTATTTCTAGGATTACAACTGTGTCATCTGGCTAAACCGTGAATAGGTTTAACTGAGCGCGATCGCCTTTCTACGATCGCGCTCATTCACTTATCCCAAACCTTGGCTAAACCGTGAATAGGTTTAACTGAGCGCGATCGCCTTTCTACGATCGCGCTCATTCACTTATCCCAAACCTAGTTTGTGGGTATTTCCCCTAGCTACAACTGGATTGTCTTAAACCGTGCTATCACAGCTAGAGGCTTGTAGTCATCGACTTTAGCATTGCAAAATGTTGGATGAACTTAGACGCTTGTCCTTAATAAATCACCCCAGCGTTTCTCTCAAAAACGCCCATTTATCAGCAATTTCTTCGATGACCTTTGCTGTCGGTTTGCCTGCACCATGTCCCGCTTTCGTCTCAATCCGAATTAGAACAGGATTCGTTCCGGTATGCGCCGCTTGTAATGCCGCCGCAAATTTAAAGCTGTGGGCAGGAACAACGCGATCGTCATGATCTGCCGTCGTGATTAGCGTAGCCGGATAATTAGCAGGCTTTAAATTGTGCAGTGGAGAATAGGCGTACAGTGCCTTAAATTCCTCCGGGTCTTCCGGCGAACCGTACTCAGACATCCACGCCCAGCCAATTGTAAACTTGTGAAAGCGCAACATATCCATCACGCCCACAGCGGGTAGGGCGGCTCCAAATAAGTCCGGGCGTTGCGTCATGCACGCGCCCACGAGCAAACCGCCATTACTGCCACCTGCGATCGCGAGTTTAGCAGAAGACGTATAGTTGTTTTGGATCAGCCATTCTGCCGCCGCAATAAAGTCATCAAACACATTCTGTTTTTTGAGCTTTGTGCCCGCCTGATGCCATTCTTCGCCATACTCGCCGCCGCCCCGTAGATTGGCGACTGCATAGACGCCGCCTAGCTCCATCCAGACGAGATTGCCAACCGAAAAGCTTGGTGTCAGAGAAATGTTAAAGCCGCCATAGGCGTAGAGACAGGTGGGATTGTTTCCATCTAGCACCAGTCCCTTTTTGTGGGTGATAAACATAGGGATCTGCGTGCCGTCTTTGCTGCTGTAGAAGACTTGGTGAGTTTCGTAATCCTCTGGATTGAAATCCACTTGCGGCTGACGAAAGACAGTGCTTTCCCCGGTCTCTAAGTTGTAGCGATAGATTGTGTTTGGAGTGGTGAAACTCGTGAAACTGTAAAAGGTTTCTGTATCTTCGCGTTTTCCATCAAATCCTCCGACAGAGCCAATACCCGGTAGTTCGACTTCTCGCACGAATGCGCCGTTGAGGTCAAAAATTTTGATTTGACTGCGGGCGTCTTTGAGGTAGGAAGCGACGAACTGATGGTTAAGAACGCTAATGCCTTGCAGGGTTTCAGTCGCTTGAGGAATGATTTCTTGCCATTGGGCACGATCGGGAGTGGTGGTTGGAATTGCGATCGCGCGTCCTCGCGGCGCGTCCAAATCGGTTTGAAACCAAAACACACTGCCATCGTTGTCAATAAAGCTGAACTCCGCTTCAAATGTGTTGATCAGTTCAACAACCGGAGCCTCTGGGACAGACAACTCTTTGTAAAACACCAGGTTGCGGGAATCTGTGCCCAGCCACACCGAGACGATGAGATAAAGTCCATCTTCGGTGACCCCGCCGCTAAAGCCCCATTCTTTGTGGTCAGACCGTTCGTAAATCAGCAGATCTTCAGATTGATCTGTGCCTAAGCGGTGGTAGTAGAGCTTCTGAAAATAGTTTGCATCTTCCAACTTCGTGGCAGCGTTGGGTTCGTCGTAGCGCGAGTAGAAAAAGCCTTGACCATCATGTGTCCAGGATGCACCCGAAAATTTAATCCATTTCAAGCAGTCTTTTGCATGACCCGACTCGCGGCTGTCGTCTCCTGTTTCGATGTTGCGAACAAACCATTCTTGCCAGTCTGATCCAGACGTCGATAGACCATACGCCATCTGGTGCCCATCCTCACTGATGGCAAATCCGGATAGAGCAACGGTTCCATCGTCTGATAGTTTGTTTGGATCAAGTAAAACTTTCGGTTCATCGTCTAATGAAGTCAGCGTGTAGAGGACGCTCTGATTTTGCAGGCCATCATTTTTGAAATAGAAATAGCGCTTGCCCTGCTTAAACGGAATGCCGTACTTTTCATAGTCCCATAGTTGGGTGAGACGCTGTTGGATCTGCGATCGCTCCGAAAGATTCTGCAAATAGCCAAACGTCAATTGATTTTGTGCCTCGATCCAAGCTTGGCTTTCGTCTGAATCTGGGTCTTCAAGCCACCGATAGGGATCTGCAACCGAGGTTCCGTGATAGGTGTCGGTTTGGTCGGCGGTACGGGTGACAGGATAACGCAGTGACCCAGCAGGATTCGTCATGGCACATCTTCAACGACTACAAATTTAGTTGTAGCGCAGTCGGAGAATTCTGAACATGAGCAACACTTGCGGTTCTCCGACGCTCAAGATGAACGAAGAACCCGCGATCGCGCTATCAGCCAATGTAAGAGTCGGTGCAAGAATCGCGCCTATGAAATCTACTGTTCTTAATTTAGAACAGGCACGGTCACCATTCAACTTCATATCGCAAAGATGCGCCAACTGATAGAGCGGTAAATTGAAGCATTTTAGATGAGAATAGAAATGTGCAGTGCATTCGTTCTTGTGTTGAGCCTTGAATCAGCCCTCTTCTAAAGCCAATCGGTCTAACCCTCAAGAAACGCATCTCAATCGGGCGCGGGGGAGCTTGCGACAAGCGTTTACAAACTACTCGCAGTATCTGCGATCGACAAAAAATGCTGTTTTGCAAGCTACGCTCAAACGCGAATTAGACATCCTTTCGGCCAATCTAAATAAGCTCGATACGTTTGTCGTGCGCATTGCGGTGTTCGGCTTAGTCAGTCGCGGAAAATCGGCGGTGCTGAATGCGCTGATGGACGACAAGGTATTTGAAACAGGCCCAATTAATGGAGTCACGCAGCAGCCGCGCACAATTCGATGGTCGCCTAGAGGGGGCTGGGTGTCACAGCAGAGCGCGATCGCGCCTCAGCAACTCGGCAACGTTCAAATTGAGCTAATTGATACTCCCGGACTTGATGAAGTAGACGGACAAGTGCGGGCAGAGATGGCACAAGAGGTCGCAGCACGCGCTGATTTAATTCTGTTTGTCGTTGCTGGAGACATCACGCGCACAGAATACAAAGCGCTGTGCGATTTGCGGCAGGCTCAGAAGCCAATCATTATTGTGTTTAACAAGATTGATCTGTATCCTGATCAAAGTCGTCAAGCGGTGTATGCCAATCTGCAAAAGCTAGGTGGCAGAACGGGCAGCAGCGAACGACTAGAACAATTGCTGACGCCAGATGAGATTGTTATGGTCGCGGCAGAACCTGCACTGCTCCAAATGCGAGTGGAATATCCCGATGGTCGGATCGCGACTGAATGGGAAACCCCGCCGCCCGACATTGATCAATTGAGGTATAAAATCTTGACGATCTTGAATCGGGAAGGACGATCGCTCTTGGCGCTCAATGCGCTGTCTCAAGCGCGAACGGCTGAAACTCACATGGCACAGCGGATTGTAGAACTCCGCGACGGCGAAGCAGAGGCGCTGATTTGGAAATTTACGCGCTACAAAGCGCTTGCGATCGCGCTCAACCCGATCGCCGTACTTGACCTCATTGGCGGCGCAATTTCGGATGTGGCAATGATTCGTGCCCTCGCCGATTTATATGGTCTACCGATGACGCGCTACGAAGCTGGAAAACTGCTGCAAACGATTTTAGTCAGTTCTGGCAGTTTGCTGCTGGGAGAACTCGGCAGCGGACTTTTGTTTGGACTCGGCAAAAGCGCGTCGGCACTCGCTACTGGAATCGATGGATCAACCAGTTTGTCGGCAATGGCAGGAGCCGCGATCGCGCAAGCCGGAATCGCAGGATACGGGTCTTACTCGGTTGGTCGGGCCGCACAAGTTTATCTAGAACAGGGCTGCACATGGGGAGCGCAAGGCGCAAATACAGTGATTCGCGAAATCCTCAGTCAAGTCGAACCCAACACGATCATCTACCGACTGCGCCAAGAACTGCTGTAAAACTGCGATCGCACCAACTTCAACAGCACTGATGCGATTAGCGCAAAGCGCAACTCTGCAAGACCGCTCCCCAACCTGCTTGGTTCAGGGATGAAGTAACTTGGTGTAACCCCTACTGCTCTTCAATTGGCAACAAACTCTAGAACTGACGAGATGAACGGCTCTACTCATCTGCTACATTTGCTAAGAAATCCGTTGCCAATGAGACTTACAAACTGAGACTTACAAACGGTCTGCAAACTCCGTTTACGCCGTTTCCCAAATGTGCCGAATCTCATCGGGAAGAAAGCCTGCAATTTCCTGAATTCGTTCTTGGGAAAGTTCCTCTTTGGTGGCTGAGAACACCGCCGCCACTACTTCCTCTGGAGGAATAGCGCGAGATAATCCTCCCTCTTGACGAATCCGGAACAGGAACGTATCTGCCTTGATTTTCAACGGCGGACGCACACGGCTTAGAAAGTGAACAATCGGATTGGTGTCTTCCCACAAGTCGGAAACTTCAGTCGCCAGCGGAGTTGCTGTGTAAAGCGTCTTATCGTCGGTGCCTTCCTCGATCGGCACGTGTAATTCTTCAGAAACCTTGTCTACGGCCTCGTTCGTCATCATGTCGCGCATTGTGCGGAACACAACCTCAGTCAGGTCTCTTGCATCATATAAGTCGGAGAGTTCCGCCTTGATCTTGACTTTTTCTAAGAACGGCGTAGCTTCTGTTGGGATCGGGACTGTCTCGCCCTTCTTCTCCGTTAGTGCTTTTGGCGGATTGGCAATCATATCTGCCAGCATCTCCCGCCCCTTCTCAGTCAATTCTGCTTTTTTAAACTCGATCAAATGTGGCAACGGGCCATCGGGCGCACCATAGGTATTCGCAATTCGCAATCCAGACCGTTCGGCATTGACCAGATCGGGCACGTCATCTTGGTTGGCGTAGGCGTTCCCCGAGAATTCAGCATTAATATATTGACGTTGATTTAAGAAATCTAGATGTCCCAAAAACTGGGCTGGTGTCAGTTCAATGCCCGCAAAGTCACCTTCAGTAAATTTGACCGGATCAGCTCCAGGGCCACGATCGCTCTCGTCGATGCGCTTCAGCATGATGTACACGACATCATCACGAATGGAAATCGGCATATAAATCTCCTATAGAGTGTCTTTTAGTTGAGCCAATAGCCTTGCTATCCCATGACTCTCAAAAACTATTGCGCACTGTCTCTATTAGCCTCATCTATCAGGGGGATCATTCCACTCAAAGGAAATTCTGTCAGCGGTCGGATTTATATTTTGCGATGTTAAAAATAAAAATTTTGAATTCAAACTCTCCATTCTTTGCTACAAAGATGAAGAGAAGTGGAACGCTGAGCCGTTACCGCTACAACAAGCGCTACCGTAAATCTCAGTCCCCAACGTAGACAACACATAAACCAGCGTACTTATGGTGAACTATCAATCTGATCCAGACATGACCGAATCATCATCAAGCGAATCGAACGTCATTGAGGTGATCGAAACTGTGATCGACAGCCTCGATCAGAGCGATAGCGCAATGGTGAACGAAACCGATGGCGGACACCTCTGGAAGTTTAAATACGGCAGTGTTGAGGTGTTTGTTCAACTCACAGGCGAGACAGATGAAGACACGTTCACTGTTTGGTCAACGGTATTGCCTCTACCTGCCCAGAACGAACCGCAGTTAATGAAAAAACTGCTAGAAATGAATTGGATGAGTACCTTTGAAGCGTGTTTTGGGATCTTTAACAATCAAATTGTTGTGCTGTCGAGCCGAACCGTTGCAGAACTATCTCCGGGCGAAGTTTCGCGCTTGATTACGGTCGTCGCGACGATCGCAGACGACAATGATGAATCTCTGCAATCTGAGTTTGGTATGACATAGCACAAAGGCGGGGTTGCTCAGTGTCACTTATAGACAACTGAATAACCCCGCCTCAAGCTGATCTAATGGTCTATTAAATCATTACCCTATTGTCCCGCTGGAGCGCCCATTTCCATGACAGCGCTTCTCATGAAGTTGATGCGTTGCTCAAACGACAGCTTAGAAATGGCTTCCGTGAACTTCTCGGTTTCGCTAGGCAACTGGTAGTCAGAAGGCACTTGGATGATTGAGCCATCTTCCATTCCTTGTCCCAACAGCAGCCAGACTTCTAGTCTGCCACTCGAACTGAGGGAAGTGTATTCGCGTCCCCATTCGCTGCTTGCACCACTCACAATGTCTTGCTGCGCTTGCAACTGTTGCTCTTTGGGTAGCTCACGAATGCGATCGCAGTAGGCGTGAGCCGCGACATCAGCGCTGTGAGCAGGGTCAGGGGACAGCTCATCTTTGATATCTAAATAACCAAACCACAGCAATGCGAGTTGCGTATCGACATCGTATTGACGAAATTGCTCTAACGCTTGAGTTGTATCTTGGTCAGTTGCGTAAGTCATAGAGTCCTCCAAAAATCAATTAAAACTCTCTCAGTGATTAGTAATTCCGAGAGGTTCAATCGTTGTTTTTATTTTCTTCACATACCTTAATGACTGCATTTCAATCCTTAACCTAGAAAAAGGTAGAGACCACACATCAAGCGTAAGATAGAGGTATTTGCGGATAGCGGCTCAGAGTAAGGGTTCTAGCCGTCTCTACCAAAAGAGTGAGTATTTTCTTAAGTGTGGATAAATAGCGAAAGATGGAAACGTGGCGGCTCATTCCTCTGATGCAAGCATCGGGACAAGTGCAGATGGCGATCGATAGTTGGCTCTTAGAGCAACATCGATTGGGTAAACATCCACCCACCCTCCGGTTTTACACTTGGTCGCCCGTTACCCTTTCGCTGGGCTATCATCAGCGCCAATATCCAGCCTTCTGGAATCATTTATGGCAAGACTGGAGCATTGCTCTGGTTCGACGTCCCAGTGGAGGACGTGCGGTGCTGCATCAAGGCGACCTCACCTATGCGATCGTCACTTCTGGGCTGTCCGGTAGCCGACTGCAAGCCTACCAAACGATTTCTGAATTTCTGATTCGAGGCTGGCATACGCTCGGCGTTGACCTCCACTATGGGCAGGGGGGACGCGACTATCGGCGCAACCCCAACTGCTTTGGAACGGCGACCGTCGCGGATCTGGTGACTTCTGACGGGGCAAAACTGATTGGCAGCGCCCAACTGCGAAAAGAAGCGGCTATTTTGCAGCACGGTTCAATGCGGCTAGAACCGGATGCCCAGCTTTTCCAGCAGGTGTTTGAGGAAGAGATCAGGATGCCATTGAATTTAGTGGATCTAGCCATAACAGGTGATGTGCTGGTCAACACAGTCATGGATGCTTTGATTGCTAGCGCGATCGCGCAGTTTCAAATTAATCTCGTGGAGCAACCGTTGACCCCATCCGAATGGAATCAAATTGAGGAATCAACTTTCTCATGGCGAAATCAAGCTATATTCAGCAACGCCAACTAGAATTTCAAAGGACGATTGGTAGTCCTGGCGAACGGCGTTAATACTCGATGGATGCAGTACGGGAGCGAATGGGATGGTGATCGATTTTGGGCGCGAAACTTGCGGTGTCTTAGAAACGGCGGAAACGCGAGAATGGTTAGTCACAAATGGGATTGGAGGATTTGCATCAGGTACGATCGCAGGTCTTCTGAGTCGTCGCTACCACGGATTATTAATTGCCGCCCTCAAGCCGCCTCTGCAACGTACCCTGCTGTTAGCCAAGCTAGAAGACTCAGTGCGCTATGGGGAAGATAGTTATCCGTTAACTACGAACCGTTGGTCTGATGGAATGGTTAGACCTAAGGGCTATCAACATATTGAGCGATTTTATTTAGCAGGTACGATTCCGGTTTGGCGCTATGCTTGCGGCGATGCGCTGCTAGAAAAACGCATTTGGATGCAGCAAGGGGAAAACACAACGTATGTTCAATATTATTTACATCGTTCAACGCAGCCGCTAACGCTGGTGTTGAAAACTATGATCAATTATCGTGATTACCACGGTGATACGTCGGGTAATGACTGGCAAATGGATGTTGAATCTGTACCGCATGGCGTTCGCGTATCTGCTTTTCCTCAAGCTGTACCGTTTTATTTGCTGTGTGGTGGCAATATTTCGCTATTTCACGATTGGTATTACGGGTTTGACCTAGCCGCAGAACGATCGCGAGGACTGCGCGATCGCGAGGATCATCTTCATATTGCGACCTTTCAAGCCACGCTAGAACCTGGTCAATCGTTGACGTTGGTTGCGAGTACAGAGGCCACTCCAAATTTAGAGGGAGAAAGCGCCCTGCGATCGCAGCAAGTGTACGAACAGCGCTTGCACGATCGCTGGAAAATTGACTTACAGGGACGGCTGCAAAGCCCTCGCCTTAAACAGGTTGAAAGTAGTCCTCCCTGGATTCGTCATCTCATTCTGGCAGCAGATCAATTCATTGTGAATCGCCCTCAGCCTAACAATCCTAACGGTAAGACGATCATTGCGGGCTATCCCTGGTTCAGTGACTGGGGACGAGATACGATGATTAGCCTACCTGGGCTAACGTTGGCAACAGGACGCACCGAAATTGCGCGATTCATTATTCAAACCTTTGCTCAATCCGTGGATCAAGGAATGTTGCCCAATCGCTTCCCGGATGCCGGAGAACTGCCCGACTACAACACTGTTGATGCGACCCTTTGGTATTTCGTTGCAATTCATCATTACTACATCGCTACTGACGACCAAGATTTAATCGAAGCGTTGTTTCCGGTGTTGGCAGATATTATTGATTGGCATTGTCGTGGCACTCGTTTTGGTATTCATCTTGACGCGGCGGATGGGTTACTGTATGCCGGAGAACCAGGTACGCAACTGACGTGGATGGATGCCAAAGTCGGCGATTGGGTGGTGACGCCGCGGATTGGTAAACCAATTGAGGTGAATGCGCTGTGGTACAATGCGCTCCGCATTTTGGCGAAGTTTGCTCGTCAAATTGGCAAACCTCATCGCGAGTATGATGCGATGGCAGAGCGGACATTAGTGCGATTTTCGCGCTTTTGGAATGAGCCGGTTGGCTACTGCTATGACGTGTTAGATAGCCCAGATGGAGATGATGCCGCGCTGCGTCCAAATCAAATTTTTGCGGTGTCATTGCCCGAAAGCCCGCTGTCTGCGCCTCAGCAAAAAGCCGTTGTAGATGCCTGCTCGCGATCGCTGCTGACCTCTTACGGGCTGCGATCGCTAGACCCGAAACATCCCAATTACAAAGGGCAATATGGCGGTGATCCGGTGCAGCGTGATGGGGCCTACCATCAGGGCACAGTCTGGGCTTGGTTGATTGGGTCGTATGCGATCGCGCACTATCGCGTGTATGACGATGCAATCAAAGCGCGTGAATTTTTAGAACCGATGGCAAATCATCTGTCATCTCATGGTTTGGGAAGCTTGAGTGAGATTTTTGATGGCGATGCGCCGATGGTTCCGAATGGATGTTTTGCTCAAGCGTGGACGGTGGCTGAAGTGTTGCGGGCTTGGTTTGAGATCGGCAAGCCTGGCTAATAAAGCCATACCAGTGCCGTGCCCTTACACAGAGCGATCGCTTAATTGAGGAAAATGCGACTGTGTTAAGGGCGGCAGTGTTAAAGATAGAGAAACGGTATTGATTCGATTACAGCTTCACCGACTTGATATGGCTACGTGGATCATAGCTGCGATGCGTGCGAATGGTTTCATAGGCTTCGCGCTCGATCGCGGTTAGCTCTTTTGGAGGTGCGATCGTAATTTTCACCATTTGATCGCTGCGCTCTCCTTTGAGATTACGCCAGCCTTTCCCTCGCAGGCGTAACGATTGCCCTGAGCGAATTCCAGCAGGCACATTGACCTTGACGCTGCCATCGGGGGTTGGCACATCGATTTGAGTCCCTAACACGGCTTCATCCGGTGCGATCGGGACTTCACACACCAAGTTGTCGCCATCAAACTGAAAGAATGCATGAGGAATCAAGTCAACGGTAAGGTAGAGATCTCCGCGTTGACTTGTGTAGTGCGGGCTAAAGCGTCCTTTACCACGAACTCGAATTCGATTGCCTGCCTTGGTACCTGCCGGAATGCGAACCGTGATGTTGTCTTCACTGCCAATTTGCAGCCGTTTCTCAACGCCGTTAAAGGCTTCAGAAAATGTGAGTTTGATCGAGGCTTCGGTGTCAAGACTTACGCCTGCTGAGGCGCGATTGGCTCTGCCAAAATCCGAGGGATCGCCGCGTGTCCCTCCATCAAATCCACCACCGCCCGGAGTCCGAAATCCACCACCGAACGGATCAGCAGTCCGTCCGTAGCCGCCTGCCGATTTGCCGAGCAAATCGTTGATAAAATCCTCGAAGCTGCCGTAGCGTCCAAACTCGAACTCATCAAATCCTGCCGAGCCTCCCGTGTTAAACGGCGATCGTCCGCCGGAGGGACGCCCTGCGCCTGCTTGTTCGGCTTGACGCCAGTATTGTCCAAACTGATCGTATTTCTTCCGCTTGTCGGGATCAGAGAGGACTTCGTTGGCTTCGTTGATTTCTTTGAAACGAGCTTCTGCGACCTTATCCCCTGGATTAACGTCAGGGTGATACTGCCGCGCCAGTTTCCGAAAGGCCTTTTTAATCTCATCGGCACTGGCGGTTTTGCTCACACCCAGAAGGGAATAGTAATCTTTGAAATTGGTTGCAGCCACTCGCTCATCCCCTCGCAAAATTAGTCATTATTTTAAAGTCACGCACTCTAAGTTTAGAAGCTAATTCAGAATGCCCAACCTGATTGCTCCTCTAGGCTACCAAAATGTCTCTGTGACTAGGGTAGGTTAGATAGCGAAAATACCGTAATTTGGGGTGGTGTTGATAACCCATCACTGGAAGTCAGCGGATTGGCAGCAGTAATGGAGCGCTGAAATGGCTGAGGGAACGATCGCCGCGCTCCGTTTAGGGCGAGAAGCTCGGTAACAAAAATAATTGGTTTAGGCTGTTAAATCTAGTGCCCATGACGTTAAAACTCTAGCTAGAAGCCGCAACGCACTTGTTAGACAATGATTCTGCAATAGATTCTGAAATAGTACTAGGCAAAACGTTCCACTTTGCCTGCAAATCTATCAACGGAATGTCCCAAAGGGTATTCCATTGCACACCGAAGAGAGGCTGAGCTTGTTTGCCTATCCGCCATCCTTCAGTTAAGGCATCCATTAACTGTTCGGCTAAATCTAAATCCTCAACAGTTGTCTTTAGTAAGTTTTTAGCCAGCATCGCGAATGAGAACCGTGAAGCTCGCAATTGTGCTGCCACAAACGCTTGTAATTTGGTCTCGCCTGCCATACTGATATCCGCATTAATGACAACGTGCCAAATATCGTGGACTTCGGTGAGATGCACAATTAAGTAGTCATACTCATCCTCAACGATTTGGCTTTGAATCGGAGTTAAGCCATTGCGGAGTAGATGATCTGAGTAGGCATAGCCTAAGGTTTCTTGGGGCAAAGCATGAAGTTGCTGAAGGTCTATAGCACCTAGGAGCAAACGGTTTTGAATAGCATTCTTAGCTAAAGGATGAGCGGAGAGCAATTCTACTGTTCGTCTAAACCCTGCTTCATCATTAATAGCATTCGCTAGATTCCAGATTGCCTGAAAATCACCGTAGGGAGCTTTCAGTATCTGCATAAAGCGCTCAAACACCTGCATCTTCCATTGTGAATGCTGCTCAGCCGAGTCTTTGGTGTTCATAGATCCTCCTCACCTCAATGGTTTCATAACTTTGTAACGCTCTCGTTGAGGTGGTAACTTGGTTCTAATGCACCATGATAGTAATGTCTCTAAGCCCTTGCAAATCTTAACAAGCCACTTCAAGACAACAACTTTTCAGTATTCTGAACACTGGCCTAGATCATTCAGTACCCAGATACTTAGCATCCTTCCCAATCTCCGATCGCACGTCTCATCCTTGCGGTTCCCCCGGAGTTGCGCCCTACGCTAATCACTCTCCTCACAAAGTTCGCCCTTCACTTGTCGAGATCCAAATGCGGCTATCTCGATCTCACCATCCTGTATCGAGTTTCGCATTGACGCTACTCAATTCCCTCAATTCCACATCGAGTTTGCGCAAAACGTTCCTTGATACAACTTCGCTGTATTGAGTTCGTGCAAAGCCCTCCTTGATACAACTTGGTGATATCGAGTTCACGCAAAAATTTCCTCGATACAACTTGGTGATATCGAGGAAGCGTATCGCGAACTCGATACAGCATCTCGGTACTTGATAACACGTTCACACGTCGCGATTACCCGTAGGGGAACTTGCTTCGCAAACCACAGGCTAAGATTCCCCTTTACCATTAATCTTTACCATTAATTAAGTTGGAGAACGGCTCAGTTTTCTTGATACTGCAATCATTTTTCGGCGATCGCAGTAACAAATCTCCATCTTTCAAACAAGCCGAATTGCAGAACACGCGCTAGTGTTGGAGAGTACGTCATTTAAGGGTCGGACAAATGGCAACAAAGCAGCAATTCAATAGCTTTCAGGAACTAATCGCCAGTTCGGATATGCCAATTCTGGTAGACTTTTATGCTCCCTGGTGCGGTCCCTGTCAAATGATGGCAGGCTTTTTAGACCAAGCCAACGAGCAGTTGAAAGACAAAATTAAAGTTGTCAAGATCAACGTCGATAACTATCCTGATCTAGCCTCTCAGTACCAGATTTTTGCATTGCCTACTTTAGTCTTGTTCAAAAAAGGGCAGCCTGCTCATCGGATTGAAGGCGTTATCCGACCTCAACAGCTAGTCGAACGGATACAATCCCATTTATAAGTTGGTTGTAATTCGCAATTCAGTCAGAATCGAACCCAAAACCTAACGATCGCTACGATTGATTGCGAATTACCTGCTTAAAACCGAGTTTCATATTCAAAAATGGCCCGACTGTCGCCAGAAAAATCGGTTGAACCCCGAAAGAGTAACCCATCGTTGATGCGATAGCGAATTCCAAACTGGGTTGGTTGATCGGAAGTGAGAACGCGAAGCGCCGACGCCGACAGACGACCTGTGATATCAACGCCGACCTCTGCGGCTAAACCAAGGGTCGATTCGCGACGGCGATCGCTGCGCTGGAGCGTTGGAAAGAGTCGAAATTCGCTCAGCCCGATCGCATTACCAATAAAGCCTTGAATGTTGGTTAGCAGCGCAGAACCCGCAAGATTCGCGATACCCAACGTACTATCGCCGCGACCCAGAGTATTGACAAAGCCACCGCCAATCAAGCCAATGATCTCGCCACGGCTTCGACCGGGACTGCTCGTAAGGTCTAAGTTTTCAAACAGTTGACTCGCCCGCCCGGTCGCTTTTGCTTGAATTCGCACGGTTTGCAATGATCCTAAGCCAGTTGCTAGCAGCGAATCATCTCTGACTTCAGAAGAAATATTAGTGGTGGAAATGCGGTTTCGCGTCACTTCCGGAACGGACGCAATGAGGCGGACATCGAGTGTAGGATCAAGCCCCTGCGATCTCGTGAACGTTGCTGTCTGTGGATAGCCCCGCGCTAACACAAATTGGGTAGTAAATAAATTGACCTGTCCGGCTTTCAGTGCAATTGTCCCTTCGGGTTCGGGATTGTTAAGTGTGCCGTTGACGAATAGGTTTCCCCGCGCCAAAAAATTGATGATGGGAGGACTGACAACGCGGACGCGATCGCCTAACACCAGCTTGAGATTGTTAAATTCTAACGGCTGTTGTAATGAGGCTCCGCTTGCTTCATTGCCGCTTGCTTCATCAGGAGAGGAGTCGCCTGCGGTCAGAGAGGCGGTATTGTCAGGAATTAAGACCTGTCCGTCCGTCAACCGGACTTCCCCGCTTAATTGAGGCGCAAAGGCAGTTCCTCCCGCAGAAACATTACCGTTGACGGCCCCTCGATAGAGTCCTTTGAGGTTAATCGCCAATCGATCTAACGAGACCCCTAAGAGATTAGCAGCGTCCGGATCAGACGAATCTAATGTGCCAAATATGGGAAGCACGCCTTGAGCCGATACTTGACCCTGGCTATACTGTCCGTTGAGCGATTGAACCCGGATGCGATCGCGATCAAATTGAATCGAACCCGTCACGCCAGTTAATGGATCAGGTAACGCTTGCGCTGCAATCGTTGCATTGCTAAAGGTAGCGGTTCCCGTTGCTATAGGTTGAAGCAAGCGACCCGTTACTTGCAGTTGAACTGCGCCCTGTCCGCCTTGCCAGGCGATTTGCGGCGTCAACAGATTGAAAAACGCTAACCCTTCATTTTTGACATCAAGTTTGAGATCGATTTGATCGCTTTCGGGAAACGTCGTTGCAAACGGCAAACGATACGGAATGCTACCCTCGATCTGAATCGGTTCCGGTCCTGCAATGGCAATCGTACTGCTCACACTTAAGCGAGCATTTGTGTAGTTAAAATTGCCTGTTGCAGATTGAATTTGAGTTCCATTGACAAATCCATCCGTGAGGTTTACTTCTCCTAGAGCAAAAGGATTATCGCGCCGTCCTTGAATAAAGGCAGAAGCATTGAGCCTACCGCTAATACCTAAGGGCAAGGGATAAATTCGGTTAATCTCATCAACGGGTAGATTGGCGATCGTCAATTGTCCTGACTGCTGTTCGCCGCCAAACTGTCCGCGCAGCGTGATTGCTGCTTCACCTGACCGCAGTTGCAACGGCGATAAATTGACGACTCCATTTTCTAACGTGCCTTTCGCGATCGCTTGTTCGGCTGTGAAAATGCGGTTTGGATCGCGTTGCACTTGTCCGTTAACTACGTCGGCAAAAGATGGGTAGGGACGCCATTCAATGTTTTTTCCACTCAGATCAAACTCCGCCTGAACTCCCGATTGCAGCGAGGCAGAAAAATCAATCGTGCCGTTAAATTCGCCGCGAACATCGGTTAGCTCTGGAATGGTCTGCTCTTGGCGAGCCGTTGCCCGCTGCCGGAGCAACGCAATAATTTCTGAAAACCGTTTGAGCTGGTCGTCTAGCGATCGCTCTGGTGTTCCTACAGCAGCGGTTTTCAAATCAGCAGCCCTCCCATAAGTGGGCGATTGAAGGCCACGGGACAGATCGCTAATTTGAGAGATTTGTAGAGTTTGCAGAATGTCTTCGAGTCTGCCTTGAGAGACCACAACTTGTCCATCAAATTGGGGTTGCGATCGCAGATCTAGATTTCCTGACAGCGCGTATTGGCTGCTGTCTCTTCTGACGATCGTTTCGTCAAACTGAAACACATTGTTGCGATTAACAAAGCGAGTGCTAATTCGCTCTCCTCTAAACGTTCCGAGGTGGGGATTGTCTACGGCTAACGCTCCATTCACCACGCGCAGTTGATCTAAATCAATGTTGAAATTTCCTGAAAGCTGCCCACCAAAACCACCCAAAGCGGCTGTATTAACCCCTGGAAGAATAAAGCCATCCAGTTCTAGTTGTCGAACGTTAACCGCAAACAAATTATTTGCCGTCGCTCTGCCGATGACCGTTGCGCTACCTCGTTGCACATCGAGCGAAATCGGTCGATACGCCGGATTCAGCGCTAGTGCGATCGCATCGCGAGTGCCTGCTACTTGGACGTTAAATCCTCCAGTTGGATTTAGTTGTAAATTGCCGCGCAAGATCGGATCAAAAGCAATCCCGTTTAGCGATAGTCCCCGCACCGTTGTACTTCCGACCACTCTGGGAGCCGCAGGCGTTCCGGTGAGGCGTCCAGTCAGATCAACGGCTCCGCTCAGTTGGGTTACAGGGGGACGAGGAATGGGGAGATTGACGAGAGCATAGCCTGTAGTGCGGATGTCGAGATCGAGCGCGGTGATTTCAAGCCGTGGCTCGAGGCGAGTAAAGAGCGTGCCGTTAGCGCTAAATCCGGGAGCTGTGGCTTGCTGAACATTAATATTGCGACCATTCCAGGCGATTTGAGCTGCGATCGGGTCAGTGATTAGAGAAATGCCTTCAGACAATCGCACTCGTCCATTAGCGCGAATATTTGAGGGACTGAAGGAATTCACAGTTCCGGTCACGTTCAGATTTCCGGTTAACTGACCGCGCAAGTCTGGAGAAAATTGTTTTAGCCCAATGCTTGCGATTTGCGTATCGGCCTTCCACTGTCCTCGAATAGCATTGATCTTAGCGTTGATGTTGCCAATGCCTTCAGTGAGTCTAGCCTGTCCATTAATTTGAATATCAGCAAGGTTAAATGAACTCAATCGCCCTGCTAACTTAAAGTTTCCGCTTACCCGCCCGGCTACCGATCGAACAAACTGAGCTGCTCGAATACCCGATGCTCCAACCGTTGCTTCCCAGCGCTGCCCAACGGTTTGTCCAGTTGCGGTTACGGTTCCGTCTGCCACTTGCAAAACGGTGTTGCGTAGCGTAGCGTTTCCGTTAGCGATCGCAATTTCTCCAGTGCCCGGATAGGTTGCTTCAGGGGCTTGCCACTGCGCGATCGTTTGCACATTATCTAACGTGCCGCTAATTTGCGCTTGAGTGTTGACACGACCAACGGTAATGGAAGGAGACGCATTATAGAGTTTTGCGATCTGATCTCCTGGCAAATTCTCACCCCGGACGTTGAACGCGATTGTTCGAGACGTGCCCAGATTCAGAACACCATCTCCACTGAGCTGTCCGCCTACCGTAGGCGTTGCTCGCAGGTTAGAAATAGCGAGATTCTGAGTTTGGGTATTGAGTCGAAAATCTGTGATCGCTTGAGTCAAGGTGAATCTATCAACCTTGGTTGGTTTTGCACTGCGAACATTGCCGGACACAATGGGTTGATCGATCGCTCCAGTCAATTTTACGTCTGCATTGACGACTCCGGAGGTCGCCACCGGAAGCTGAACCTTAAAGGTATTTACAAAATCTGCGATCGCTAAGTTTCTGACAGTTGCAGCGAGATCAAATCCTTTTTGAGTATCTATTTTGCCATTGGCAATCAATGGAATTTTTCCTAACGTTCCTGTTGTGTTCTCTAGAGTAATTACTGTGTCATTAACTTGTAAGTTTCCCGTTGCCCTAGTCAATGTTTGTGGCAACTGAGGAACTTGTAGTGCTACATCTTTAAACTGGGCTGTACCTTTTACAATAGAGCGAGCCTTTGGACGGAGAATAACGTTGAAGTTTCCGTTTCCTCGTCCTTGCGTCAGATCGATCGGCAACTTCACTAATCGATCGATTTCTGCGACTAAAAAGTTTTGTCCTCTAACGTTGAAATTAAAATTTGCGCCCTGATTATTGAGCAGTTCGCCCTTGAGATTAAACTTACCGCCTGTGGTCGATTGTCCGTCTAAGTCAAACGCGATCCGGCGGCTGCGATCGAAGATGTTGGCGTCACCGCTTATGCGGTTTAGATTGACAGAAATTCTCTTTTTCCCAAGTTCTGGAAACGGAGCTAACTCCAGTGTGGCATCTTCAAATCGAAGTGATTTCAGTTCTGTGGTGACAGTTCCCGTATCCGTTTGGGCAGAAATTTGTGTTTCAATCCATGCTCCATCTTTATCTTGATCCAGATAGAGATTCGGTTTAATTAATGTGACATCTAGATCTAATTTACGGGTCAATATCACTTGCCATAAGTTAAATCCAACCTTGACTGACTCAATCGCCGCGCGATCACGATCGGTCGCTGTTGCTGGAATGTCGCTTTTGCCAAATCGTAAACTCGCCAGCGAAACGCCCTCGATCTTACCTAACCGAACCGGACGATCGAGCGATTTACTCAGACTCGCTTCGACTATCGGCGCAAGTTTCTGCGTGATAAAGAACCACCCATAGACCATACCACCTACGATCGTAAGCAATCCAACGAGGACAAGCGGAACGCCGACGCGACTGAGCAACACGAGCCACAAGCGTTTACTAGAAGGATTTCGGGGATTATTTTTAGGTTCGGGCGATGGAGTCATCTACACGAAGACACAAAAGAGCCAATATATAGTTAGCACACCCCCGAATTTCTGAGCCGAAGAATTTCTAAAAGATGTCAAAAATAAAGCACGTGGACAAGTCTCCAACAGAGTATAAATCGCGATCGTCATCTCCAACACGGCAACCATAGTCTCTGCTAGCGCAAAAATCTAGATTGATGAAGCGCGATCGCGCCGCTGTTAAAATTGTTACCTCTCCAGCCGTGTTCCGATCTGCCCCTCGTCATGCCTCCACGCTTCCATCAGGCAGCGTTGTCCCTGTTAAGATTGCTCCCCCTAGTAGAGCGCTACTGAGTTCTGCTTTGGCAAGATTCGCGCGGGTGAGGTTTGCACCTTGAAGATTTGCCCGACCCAAGTACGCTTCAATCAAAACCGCTTCGACTAAGTGGGCATTTTTCAAGTTGGCGCGACTCAGGTCAGCTTGGTTCAGTCGGACTCGGTAAAGATTGGCGTGCTGCAAGCTCGTTTTGTGCAAGTTGGCAGCGTTGAGGGTCGCATCTGCTAAATCTGCGTCATTCAGATTGGCGTCACTCAGCCTTGCGCGATTAAGCTTTGCGTCGCGCAAGCTCGCTTGACTGAGATTTGCTCCGCTCAAGTTGGCGTCAGTTAGAAACGCGCCGTTCAAGCGAGTTTCACTCAGGTTGGCTTGGCTCAGATCGACTTCTCGCAAATTGGCCTCATTCAAATTCGCCCCTGCAAGATTGGCTCGACTGAGATCGGCTCCTGCTAGGTTTGCCCCGCGCAGATCAGCCCCGCGCAAATCCGTTCCTCGTAAGTTTGAGCCGTCGTAGCAGCGTTTCTCTTCCCGGAAGTTTGCCCCTTTTAGACAGGCTCCCCGCAAGTCGGCTCCGCTCAAATTGACGTTACGCAAGTCTGCCCCGATCAAATTTGCATCCAGTAGTACGGCTAGACCTAAATCAGCCCCTCGTAAATCGGCGTTGTAGAGAACGGCTCCTTGTAAGTCAGCATCTCGCAAGTTTGCGTTGAGTAAGTCGGCTTGGCTCAGGTTTGCCCCACACAGTTTTGTGCCCAGCAAATTTGCCGAGGTTAAGTTCGATCGATTGAGGTATGCCAAGACCAGAGTCGCGTTGTGGAGATCAGCATGGCTCAAATCCACTCCAATGAGGTCTGCTCCCATTAAGTTTGCGCTACTTAGATTTTGTTTAGAGAAATTAGTTTCCCCTGCTTCATAGCGTTGTAGTAATTCTTCAGCGTTCATATAGTTCTCCCCAAAATTTCCTGGCGACCCTTTGGATCTTCGCGGAGCGAATCGCGGCTTTGATGTGGTTCTGGAGACGCAGAAGGTTGGGCCACAACTTGAGTGGGACTGGCACAGGTGATATCGGCAGCACTGCCTGACTGCAAAGCGTGCTGAATTTGCTGCTGTAGCACACTATAGTTTGGCTTTAGCGCCTTGACTAGCGCCTGTCCAACGTCGAGATACTCGTTGCCACCTCCTAGTTCAGACGGATCACTAAACTGTTGCGCCATCTCTTGGAGCCTGTGTTGCAGATCTTCTAGTGCCGTGCGGTTTGAGGTGCACTCTGTGCTAACCGCTTGACTCAATATTGTTCGCAGTAACCCTTCTAAACTGTAGAGCTTAAGGTTGGACCAATCCTGCGATCGAAACTCAAACCGATAGTAAGCCAGCGAAAACAGCAAAATTTTAGCGCGGAGCGGATTGGTGTACTTGAAAATCTCTAACCGCAGATCAAATAAATCGATGGGGAGCGGCTTTGATGGGGAATAGGCTTCCGCTGTTGGGGCTAAATCCGTTGCTGTCGGCCTGGGCGGTTTTGCAGGAGGGATCTCGATGGAATACAACGGCTCGATCACCTGCAAAATGGCTTCTGCAATCAGGGCATACTCGATCGGCTTATTCAAGGTTTTGACGGCGGCGGCTAATCCAACTCGGAGGCAGTCAAGCGTGGCGTATGCTTTTGTTAGCTCCTGAAGCAAATCTGTTAGCAACGTTTGCTCAATGACATAAGGATTCGCTTCCCAATATTTTCGACACACACAAATCAATAGTTTCTTAATGCGGCTGAGATTGGCATCAGATTCCAAAAGGTGTGCAATTTTTGCGTGAGGGGTTACAGGCTGTGATGAGCTGACAATCTGCGTCGTTGCCTCACTGTCAGAACCGCTCGTCACGTAAAGCACGGATAGCTCAGTGGTGATGAACTGTGCAACAACCTGATATTCAGCGGATTTGTTCAGCATGCCGACTAGATGATTGAGATGCGATCGCAGTCGCTCTAAAGTCGGATAGCGCTGGCGAAGTTCGTCTACTAATTCTTCCAAATCAATAGCACTTAAACGAGCAGAATCGTTCTCCCACCAGTCTTTGCAGGCATAGAGCATTAATTTCTTAATCCGAACGGCATGGGTGTCGCGTTCAAATTGATGAGCAATTAGGGCAGATGCATCCGACATCAAACCATACGGAAACTACAGGCGTAGAGTGCCCTTTTAGAGGGAGGTTCTCACGGAGGGAAAAATTGAGGGATGCAGAATGTCTTACAGCAACGTTTTAGTAAAAAATAACTTGTAAAAAACAACTTGTAAGTAAAACAACGGTCTACTACCGACAGGGTGGCAAACGGCTATCCGCTAATTACTCGCACGATGAAGTTTACGAGAGTAAACCTGTCGCTTGAAAAAGGTGTGTTTGTAGTTCAAAACTCCTTCTAGCGTTAGGTGTTCCATAGGGTTTCCATCTCCACCATGAAAGGGAACTGCCCCCATGTGCAGAATGCTGCCATAAGTGTAACGGCGGATGGCAGTGCCAACTTAAACACCAGGAGACAAAACAGCTAATGGAGCCACGACAGCTTAGCGAAGAACTGCGTAAAGGGCAGAGCGACGACCTCACTCGCCGCCGCTTAATTGTTGGACTATCTACGTTGGGAGGAGCGATGGGACAAATCGTCACACTCTATCAAACTGGAGTGATCAGTGACTTACCCGATCCTCCCATCCCCATTTTTGATTCAAGCAAAGTGGATGCTTCTAACTACGCCTACAGCCGCTTTAATTCGCCAGATGGTCCGCTGATGATACTCAATTACGCAATTACCGCTTGGCTTGCGAGCGCAGGGGGTAAGGATCGAGCGCGGAATACTCCCTGGCTACCGATCGCGATGGCAGGCAAAACGCTGATGGACTCGGTGCTGTCTGCGGAGCTAGCGCGCGAGGAGTGGAGCGAGAACGAAGCCCTCTGCGCCTACTGCCAAGTCGCAACGCTGGCCTCCTTTGCCTCCTTCGCTCTCGCGATACCCGAAGCATTGGCAGCAACTCGGTATTGGCTTGGAAAGCGCGATTCAGTCAAAAATTCGTAAGCCAAAAATTCGTAAGCAATAGACGAGGGATGAAATCAGCTCTGATCCTTTTTTCATCCCTCGTCTATTGCTTAATGCAGCACTAGATTAAGCAACGCCCGTTATTCCTCAGGGAATTGGAGGGGTTCGTTTTCGACGATCGGTTCAATAACAGGTTCAGCAATAGGTTCAGCAATAGGTTCGGCAATAGGTTCGGCTGCTGGCTCAGGGAATTCTACTGCTCGTGCTTCGGGGAGTTGTTTGTCTTGGGAAAGAGGAGCCGCTAAGGGGATAGGCGCTTTCTGAAGCTCTGGAAGGGCGACTAGCTCTCGCTCTACTTCGCGAACTTGAATTGGAATTTGGAGTGGCTGTAGTTCTTCGAGCCAGCATTTCGCAAGTGGTAAGGTCTGATCTAGATCTTCTAGAGCGCGTGGAATCACCATCACAGAGTGCAGTTCTCCGATGCGATCGGCTTCTTGCATGCCCACATCGACTGCCATCGCCACATTCGCAACCGTTCCTCGAATAATCGCAGTACACAGCCCTGCGCCAATCGAGTGGTACGCTGTGAACGTCACATCAGCAGATTTGAGCATGGCATCTGCCGCGCCGACCATCGCTGGAAATCCGCGCGTTTCTAGAAGTCCCACTGCTAAGTTTCGGAACCGATTGCCTTCTTGACCCAACGCGAGTTGTGCAAGCTTACTGCCAATCGGCAACACGGCTTCTAAATTTGCCATGGGTCGAGCAATCACAATCGTTGAAACCTCTTGCCCAAATTGCTCGGCAGTGTCTTTGCCCACGTCGATCGCTAATCGCACATCAGAAATGCCACCCCGAACAACGGCCGTACAAAAGCCGCCGCCAATCATTTCATAGCCGACAAGCGTTACCCCGGCTGACTTCAGCATCATGTCTGCCGTCCCTACGATCGCAGGGAAACTTTGGGTCGAAATGAGACCAAGGGCGGTATCGGTAAAGCGGTCTGAGCGATTCATCAGCAAGGGAGAGGTGAGGGTGATCTAATCTTAACGTTGGATCTTCTCAAAAATCCGACCAAAGATCTTTAGGGCTTCGGAAGTTTGCTTCTGAGCCGAGGTGTGAACGCAGGCCAAAATACTCCATTGAAGGGTTGGAATATTTAGATATTGTGCAACTGATAAAAGCTCCAGAAGTGATGAAAAATTGTGACCCATCGTAACGAGGACTGCCATCACATTATCTCGCACAGTGCTGCTCTAGAACGATGCGAACCGCTACAGAGGCCCTCAAATACGTCAACACCTCCTCAATTCATGAACATTATTGTCGCTGTCCCGACCAATGACTCGAGGTTGACCTCTTGAAACAGAGCGTTGAAACAAAGTCATGACCCTAGCTTCCGTTTTATCAATTGTTACTTAACGAGTTTGTTTTCTTACTCAGCGGATTCAAGCTGCCATCTCGCTCGCCTCTATTTTCCTTTTTTTCCTTGTCTTCTGGAGATTCATGGAGTGAGAAAATTTGCTGCGGTACTCCGATTTCAATCCCTTCTGAATCTAAAGCCAACTTCAAGCGACGGCGAAACTCGCGTCCTACGTTCCACTGTTGTAGTGGCTGCGTTTTAATCCAGACTCGAATCGTGATGCCATTACTACTAAAATCCTCGACTCCTAGTACCTCCGGTGGCTCTACAATTTTCTCCTGCCAGTCCTGAGCTTGGCTCAATTCAGTGCCGATCTCTTGAATCAACTGTATGGCACGATCCAAGTTGGTGTCAGATGAAATTACGATCGACAAATCTACCCGTGACCAATCTTTCGACAAATTTTCTACAACAGTGATAGTACTATTTGGAATGGTAATTAAGCGCCCTTCTGCGTTGCGTAACTGCGTGATTCTCAAATTAAGCGATTCAACTAAGCCACTGACTTTACCAACCTGAATGATGTCACCTACAGCGTACTGATCTTCTAATAAAATTAAAAACCCATTAATCACATCTTTGATCAAACTTTGAGAGGCTAGCGAAATTCCTAAACCAACAATTCCTGCTCCTGCTAGTAGTGGGATAATTTGGATGCCAATTGAAGATAAAACTAGTAGAATTGCAATACTAATGAGTACGATCGCAGCTAAACTTTTCGCTACTTTAGAAAAGGTAGACAATCGGAGAAAAACTCGCTGAGAGTCTTTTAGAGAAATAAAATCGCCTTTTTCTAATACGCGAAATAATCGATCGATCAATACATCGCTGACTCGCATCAAAACATAAGTCACTAATATAATCGTGACCACTCTTAATGGCGTCGATAGCACAATTGGCTGTAGCCAACGAGTGTAAGGAAACAATCCTAATAGCACGAACCCGCCGCTACTCCAAATCACCGCTTGTCCAAGTTTTAGGAGACGACGTTGGACATCCTTGAAGTTACGCTGCTGCCGCTTCATCATCTGTTGCTGCACAATCAGATGCGTTTCATGAGGAGATAATTCTTGAGTCGAGGGAACAGGTGGGATCTCTGAGGTAATGCGATCGCGCTGCTCTTTGAGCCGTCGCTGAACGTGAGCCAAGGCTCGACTCGCAATAGCTAGGCTAAGCACAATCCCCAGCGCCACAAGAACCTGCCGACTCAAAAAATCAGACTGCCGTTCTTGCCGCGATCGCAGCAATGCCGACCGAATAATTTGGGTTAACTCTTCGGCATAAGCAGATGGCTCTTGCCCTTGCAATTGAGCATCTAGGGTTGTTACCGTCATCAGATACTGGCCATTCACTGAAATGACCGGCAGATTGCTGCTCGAATCGATCGTTGAACTCACTTTCAATTTGGCTTCGTCGAGGTTCCGTTTCGCAATTCGGTTGAGTGTCGCTTCAATTCCCTCAATGCGAACTCGCAGCGGCATTGTTGAATTATTTTGAGTCGAGTTATTTTGAGTCGAATCGCGAACAACGGACGATGCGATCGTAAATAACCGATAACCATCCAAGCGCACCTCTCCCTTCTGCACTTCGGCGTCAGGTATCAGCGAATTACCGAGACGCTTCGGTAACTCAAGCGGCGACGCCAGTTTAGGCAGACTTGGAATAGGTGAGGCAGGTTCTTGTGCAGCAGGCTCTTGTGCGAAAGTAGGCTGGCTCAGGAATAATACTAGACTTAGCCCAATTGAGAGACCAACAGCGAGGTTGTTCCGTCGTACTTTTCTAGTGAAGCTCCTGCAAAACCGCACATCCATTCCTCCTAACTTAGTCAATAACTTAGTCAATATTAGTCAACACTGTTCTGTCGCAATCATGATTCGGTCTTCCGATTCGTCTTCATTGTTACCGTACATCCACTTTGTCTGCAACCCAAAAAAAGGTCTGCAAGCCCCAAAAAAGGAAGCCGGACTGAAGAATCTTCAATCCGGCAAAACTCGATAGACTTTAGATGATGGACACAAAGGCTCTGCTAGAGCGCTTCTTGGTCAAACTTAAGGATCAGATTGCAGTACCTGAGGCTGAAGCAACCCGACCATCTGCTGAATGCCGCGATGAATGCGACGAGTCACTGTCATCGGGCTAACTCCGATCTGTTCGGCGACTTCTTTACGAGACAGGTCGTGCAAAAAAACATATTCGATCGCTTGCCGAGTTTTATCTTCTAGCTGGTTCATTGCCTTCTGCAACTGCTGACGATCTTCTTCGAGATGTTGCAGGGCTTGATAGCGAGCATCGGGCAAGGTATCGCCGAGCGTCATGGGAGAATCAAGCTGTTGGCACACGGTTGCGTCTAAACTCAAGGGCAAACGGTTCTTGGCAGCTAACTTGCTCTCTCGCCATTCGTTGAGCGTTACACCTAGTACCGTTGCAATCTCGTCGTCGGTCGGTTGGCGACCGTTTGCTTCGGATAGCTGTTCACGAACGCGCTGTCCTTCTTTATTGAGTTGTTGCCAACGGCGGGGAATCTTAACAGTACCAGCGCGATCGCGCAAGAAGTGCAGCATTTCACCCCGAATGTAAGGAACGGCAAAGGAGCTAAAAGCGCAGCCTTGATTGGGGTTAAATCGCTCAATGGCGCGAATCAAACCGAGATAGCCAATCTGCTCTAGATCTTCGTAGGGTTCTGCACATTGGTGACTAACCCGGTGAGCGATTTTCCGAACTAAGCCAGCATTCATCTGCACTAACTGGTTTCTGACTCGAACCGAGGGGTTTTGGTGATAGGAGACCAGTAATTCCATACCACGAGAGCGGAGAGAAGATTGAGTTGCCATCATCTGTACAAAGGTCCGTCGTTCACATCAGCGTTGAGCTTATTGTCGATTTAAGCCCTAGGAGAAACCATCGTCGATTTACGGTACTGAGCAAAGCTTCTTCTAGGTATGTTCGGCAGAAACACGGAAAGTCGTTTGCCTTTGTAGTGAGATGTTTTCAACTTTCTTTGTGTGTGATACAGATCATTGAAATCCTTTGAAAGTATGGTTAAATATGGGGCTAATTTAAGCAGGCCAAAGGGTTTTGAGCTTCGGGTTTGAAAAAAGTGAGTGTGAAATATCGTCGCCAAAATCCTCATCCGATTGAACGATTTTGAAGTTGCTCCCTAGAGAGAGGGAAAGAAATTGTGCCTTTTTTACTGTGTTGTGTAGTGTTCAAAAAGTAGAAAAAAGAAATTTGTAAATATGGCAACTCAAAGCGGAAGTAAAGCTCAGCACGATGAGAATGTTTCCAAAGAAGCGAAGCAACATCAGGCAGAAGCGACTGAGCAAAACAATGCGCCTGACCTCGAATCCGCCGCTGAACTTCTACACGGTGATGTTACTGAGGTAGAATCCGACGTGGCGATCGATGCGATCGAAGAGTGGGTGGACTTCCTCAAGGGTCACAAGGAAGACGGTATCAAAGACCTGTCGGCGAGCTTGAAGGAACTGAAAAAGCTTTTGAAGGGCAAGAGGTCAGAAGCAACCGAAATTGCTGAGGTGCTGCACAAATTGGGCGAGCAGACCAATGCGATCGGTGACGAAGCTGAGCGGGGCGTGAAAGGTCCTCTGCACAAGCTTGGTAAAGGGTTGATTGCAGCAGGTAGCAAGATCGAGAAAATCGCCGAAAAAGCGGGCAAAGGGTCTGAAACAAAATAAGTCAATCTTCTAATTCTTGAACCGCTTGGAACAGCGCTTAGTTGCTCCAAGCGGTTCAGTTTTAGTAAACCCTTTGTCTACATCGACGCTTGCAATCAAGCGGCGAGCTGATCACCGATCGTCTGGATTCCCTCAATTCTTAGCTGTTTAACCAGGACACAGAATTTTCTAACGAGAAAGTTGACCTACATCTTAAACTTCCCTACACCTTAAACTTCTCTGTGATCCGCTTCATCACTTCATTTACATTCTCGCGACTGTTGAACGCTGAAATGCGGAAGTACCCTTCACCCGCTGCGCCAAAGCCCGAACCTGGAGTGCCAACAACATGGCAAGTGTTTAGCAATTTATCGAAGAAATCCCAACTCGACAAACTGTTAGGTGTTTGTACCCAGACATAAGGCGCATTTGTACCGCCGTAAACTTTAATTCCCGCGGCTGTTAATTGTTCGCGAATAATTTTAGCGTTCTCCATGTAGAAGGTTACCAGTGCTTTTGTTTGCGCTTGACCTTCAGGAGAGTAAACGGCTTCGGCTCCGCGTTGCACGATGTAAGACACGCCATTAAATTTGGTGGATTGACGGCGGTTCCAGAGCTTCCACAACTCAACATCAGATCCGTCGGCAGCTTTGGCAGTGAGAGTTTTTGGTACGACGGTCAAGGCGCAGCGCGTTCCGGTAAAGCCTGCATTTTTGGAGAACGATCGAAACTCGATCGCACAGTCTCTTGCGCCTTCAATCTCGTAGATCGAGTGCGGCAAACTTGGATCAGTGATAAACGCTTCGTAAGCCGCATCAAAGAAGATAATCGAGCCGTTTGCGTTGGCGTAGTCAACCCACGCTTTGAGATGCTCTTTGGTTGCCGTTGCGCCTGTCGGATTGTTGGGAAAGCAAAGGTAAATGAGATCTACTTTCTGTGAGGGGATTTGCGCCGTGAACTGGTTCTCCGCCGTAATCGGTAAATAGACTAAGCCACCAAACTCACCTTTCTCGTTTGCCTCGCCCGTATGTCCTGCCATTACATTCGTATCGACATACACCGGATAAACCGGATCGGTGACAGCAATCGTGTTGCGATCGCCAAAGATGTCGAGCATATTTCCGGTATCGCATTTCGAGCCATCGGAAATAAAAATTTCTGACGCATCAATGTCGCAACCACGAGCCTGAAAATCGTGGGTTGCGATCGCGCTTCTAAGCCATTCATACCCCTGCTCTGGACCGTAGCCTTTAAAGTTAGCGCGATCGCCCATTTCTTCGACTGCCTTGATCATCGCCGTGCGGCAAGCTTCGGGCAGTGGCTCAGTCACGTCACCAATTCCTAACCGAATGATTGGCGCATCGGGATGGTCGGCGGCAAAGGCGTTAACACGACGGGCAATCTCAGGAAAAAGATAGCCCGCTTTGAGCTTCAGGTAATTGTCGTTGATGGTTGCCATAGATTGTGATTTGCGAGGTCGTTAGACAGTTTACTGCGAAAGCCCTTTCTCTGTAGGGCTAACTCAGTGGCAGCGGATTTATAGCGAATATTACTGAAATACTTAAGCGATCGCGGAGGAACCGAAGTCTGGTGGAATGTCTTGCCAACGTCCTTGACCTACCGCCCGCACGGCTTCTTTTAGCGATACATCCCCTGTGTAGATGGCTCGACCGACGATCGCGCCCGTCACGCCTTGCGGTTCTAGCGCTAATAAACTCAGCAGATCGGTCATCGAACTGACGCCGCCCGAAGCAATGACTGGAATGTCTACCACAGAAGCGATTTCTCGGAGCGCCTCTAGATTTGGGCCTTGAAGCGTACCATCGCGGTGAATGTCGGTGTAGATGATGGCGGCAGCTCCCAGTTTTGCCATGCGATCGCCCAGATCCGTTGCCAATACTTCTGAAGTTTCTAGCCAACCTTTGGTCGCTACTTTGCCGTTGCGGGCATCAATGCCGACGATGATCTGTTCTGGAAATTGGGTGCAAAGCTCCGTGACTAGTTCAGGTTGCTCGACAGCAACCGTTCCGAGAATCGCCCAACGCACTCCAGTGGCGAGCAGATCGGCAACACTGCTGCGATCTCGCAACCCGCCGCCGACTTCTACGGGGATATCTACCGCTTGCACAATCGCCCGAATCGCGTCTAAATTGACTGGACGCCCCGCCTTTGCGCCATCGAGGTCAACAAGATGTAGCCGAGTCGCCCCGTCTTCTACCCACTGCCGAGCTACCGCCACCGGGTCGTCGTGAAAGACCTGTGACTGATTATAATCTCCTTGGTATAACCGTACGCATTTACCGTCTAGTAGATCGATCGCAGGAATAACGTCCATAGAATGAGCAATTCTAAAATGAGCAATTAGGGTATAGCGTACAAGGAATTATGGCTCGTGTTGAGTTGCGGTTCCTGCGGAGTTGCGCTCTGCGCTAATCGAAAGTCTTCTTGCAAAAAATGCTAAATGAGATGAAATAAAGCTGGCTCTAGGGTGTAGGGTTTAGAGATAGAGCGATCTGAGGAAACACACATGGTAGCGCGTCGGCAGCAAAAACCGTTGGCAAATCTCTCCAAGCAAGCGCCTAAGGAGCAAGCGCCCAAAGAGAAAGCTCCTAAAGCTCAAGCACCTGAAGATCAAGTGATTGAGGCAGAAGTCGTTCCAGAAAAAGAAGGTGCTCCAACCCCAGAAACGCCTGCCATAAAAGATGCTTCACCCCAAAAAGAAACCTCAACAAAAGACGTTTCAGCAGAAGATGTTTCAAAACTCGAATCAAAAATTGCCGAATTAAAGGGTTCTTTAGAAAAAGCTCAGACAACAGAAAAAACGCTGCAGAGTGCGATCGAACAGTTGCAAACCCAGTTAGATGCGCAAACAAAGACAACTGAGAAACTACAAAAAAGTCTAGAGAAGTCTAGCGCAGTTCAGACCGAGCTAGAGGAGGCACAAAAAGCAGCAGTGCGCCTCGCAGAAGCTAATCAAAAGTTGATTGACGAAAACAAAGCACTTAAGGAAGCGCAACTAGCTGAGCAAACAAAAACTGAGAAACTCCAAAAAAGTCTAGAGAAGTCTAGCGCAGTTCAGACCGAGCTAGAGGAGGCACAAAAAGCAGCAGTGCGCCTCGCAGAAGCCAATCAAAAGTTGATCGACGAAAACAAAGCGCTTAAGGAAGCGCAAAAGCCAGAACCAAAATCAGAGAAACTAGCAACATCGCAATCTAGGTCATCCCAATCGGCTTTAAGTCCTCAGGAGGACGTTCTTCGTCGGCGACAAACGGCAGCGCTCTCTCATCCAGTATTTCCGGGCAGCCCACAGCAGACTGATTTAGATATTGGTTGGGCAGATTGAAATTCGATCGTTCTGTTAGCTACTAAGCTTTTTTCATCAAATGCTGGGCAAACCGGAATACTTTCTCAATGAAAATGGAATTGCTACCGCTATGGCAATTCCGGTGGACTATTCATCAAGGGAAGAAATCAAGAGTTTGCCATTAGCAATCAAGCTAAAGAGACATTTGATGTGAGCGCTGCGGAGATGTCAGAATCACAGAACCGATAGTCCGAGAAACTAAGCCGCGCGAGATTGCAGCGTGAAGCGATCGCGGTTGTGCTGCTCTTCAAAATCAATGATTGGCCCTTTCGGCACAATCTGATTTGGGTTTACTTGGGTCTGGCTGATGTAATAGTGGCGCTTAATGTGGTCTAAGTTGCACGTCACTTTGATGTCTGGATGCTGATACAGATCTTTCAGATAGTTCCAGAGATTCGGGTAATCAACAAGCCGTCGTAAATTGCATTTGAAGTGACCGTGATACACCGAGTCAAATCGGTAGAGGGTTGTGAACATACAGATATCTGCCTCGGTCATTTGGTCGCCACACAAATAACGCTGTTTATCGAGAACGGTTTCCCATCGATCTAGATGGTCAAATAGTTCTGTCACTGCTTTTTCATAGGCTTTCTGAGATGTAGCAAATCCCGAGCGATAAACACCATTGTTAATTGGAGTATAAATTGCGTCTATCGTCTCATCTATTTTCTGTTGAAGTTCACGTGGATAAAAATCTATTTTTTTCGTTGCTAATTCTGCAAACTCTACGTCAAACATCCGAATAATTTCACGAGATTCGTTATTGACGATCGTTTGTTTTTGCTTGTCCCACAATACTGGAACTGTAATGCGCCCCGTGTATTTTGGATCGGCTTTGAGATAAATTTCTTGCAAACATTGGGCGTGATTGACCGAATCGGGAACTGCGCCCGCCTCGTCAGAAAACATCCAGCCCTTGTCGCTGAGAATTGGATCGACAACCGACATGCCAATCGCCTCAGTTAAGCCTTTTAGCGATCGCATAATCAGCGTGCGATGCGCCCACGGGCACGCCAACGACACATAAAGATGATATCGTCCTGCCTCTGGCTTAAATTCGCTAGAGCCGTCGGTTGTTACCCAATCCCGAAACACGGTTGGAGTGCGGTTAAATGCGCCCCCTTGATCCCGTTCGTTCCACTCGGTCGTCCACTTCCCTTCGATCATTCTGCCTAATGCCATAATTTCCCCTGGTAGTAGTAATAACAATCGTGATTTTGATACGCCAGTAATAAAACTCTCTTAAGTAGGTAGGGAGCAGCAGAGAATATATATTCTCTGCCGCAACTGCGTTATGCCAAGTCAAACACTAAAACCTCTGTGTCTTCTTGACCCACAAGTTCTAGCGTTTCTTCGTCATCCAACGCCGCTCCATCGCCTTGATTTAGCAGATGACCATTCAGCGAAACCGAACCGCGTACTACCTGAACCCACGCATGACGATGATCAAGCGCATGATTGACCTGTTCACCATTTTGCAAAATAGTGCTGTAAAGATTGACATCCTGGTGAATTGTGACCGAGCCATCTCGTCCGTCCTGAGATGCAATCAGCCGTAGTTTGCCGCTCTTTTCCGCTTGGCTATACTCTTTCTGCTCGTACCCAGGCTCTAAATCGCGTTGAGATGGCAGCAGCCAAATTTGCAGCAGGTGAACATTTTCAGATTTGGAGTGATTGTACTCGCTGTGGGTCACTCCCGTTCCAGCGGTCATACGCTGCACTTCGCCAGGGCGAATGATGGAACTGTTGCCCATGCTATCGCGATGCTCTAACGCGCCCTCCAAGACGTAAGTAATGATCTCCATATCGCGGTGAGCGTGCGTCGGAAATCCTTTGCTTGGTGTGACGCGGTCTTCGTTGATCACACGCAGGCTCCGAAATCCCATGTGATTCGGGTCGTAGTAATTGGCAAACGAAAAGGTGTGGTAAGTGTTCAACCAGCCGTGATCTGCGTGTCCCCGCGCGATCGCTTTTCGTAGAGTAATCATAAGTGAACCCTATGTTTGGATCTAGAATGTACTAACTCGTACTTTCTGACCTAAAGATAGCATCTACACTGTTCTAGTGCAAACAATTAATCGAGCAATGTTAAAACCTCATGACAATTATCGGCAGCCTCTTAAACTCCGCGAAGCTGATGCTTCTAGAGCTAGCGCTAACCCAAATGATGAAACTGATTGAAAGATCCGATTTGCTTTTGGCACTCCGTGGAATCGCGTAAGGGCTCGAAGTACTTCTCTATTATTTCGAGATTAGTACCGACGGAATTCGCTATTTGGGAAGGCAACATTAGCCATTTGAATGAATTTTTGCTTGACCAATATTTTTCTCAAAATTGAAGCCTACTACTCCAAATAAAAATCGTGCAATCACGTATTCTATCTGTGGTTCCCGTGCGGTTCAATTTGACGAAATAAGCGATTCATTTAATAAAGATTTTACAAAGCATCCGCAAAACAACGGAATTAGTGATATTGGAAACGCAGGAAATCACGGGGGTTTTAGAAAAAGTTTGTGATTAAATTAGGCGATGGTTAAGTTGCTACAGAAGCCGGTCTTTGTATCCTGCTATACCACTTAGACTCACTTCTACGGCAGTCCAGTAGTTCTACCCGAATATCCTTAACGATGGGAAGTAAGATGAAGCCAGTTAAACCGTCTCTGATCCGATTTGGCGCTGTAGTGAAACGCCTAATGTTGCTTGCAGGAGTTAGCTGTTTAAGCTCAGTTGCTCTAGGATCGAGTCAAAATATCGTTGCCGCTCTAGAAACCGGATCGCAGCGTCTAGCGTGGCAAGGTGCTTCGTTTCCGGTGGAAAATTTTCAGGGGTATACCTCTGCATTTGGGTATCGTCGGTCTCCTGATGGGTCTTACAATCGGGAGTTTCACCGGGGTTTAGATATGGCAGCCCCCCAAGGTAGTTATATCCGCAGTTGGTGGGCGGGTAAGGTCATCGAGATCTCTGACAATAGTGCCTGTGGAACCTCGGTTGTGGTTCAGTCTGGCGATTGGATGCATATCTACTGCCACATGCAGGGGCGCATCGAACGAGATAGTGGGGGCAGGCGCTATATCAGCGATCGCGCAGGCGGTCTTCAGATTTGGGAAAACCAAGCGATCGCGGCTGGTGCACGAATTGGTCGAGTCGGTATGACTGGTCGTACTACCGGACCTCATTTGCATTGGGGCTTGAAATATACAGGTCAATGGGTTGACCCTGCTATGGTGCTGCGAGCGATGTATGCAGAGCAGGGCAGCCAGTCTGTGTCGAGTAGACCTCGGTAATCTGGAATCAAACCGCTTCATTAGTAAACGCCTAAATGCCTCTCCTATCGTTTTGGTAGGAGAGGCATTTCTGTCGTTACTCTTATCCTAATCCGGGGTTTCTCGATTAAGGGTTTGTTTGAGCTGGCTGCAAATTAGGAGCCGGAGGATTTACATCTACATTCACTTTCACAGCAGGCAGGGTTTCAACTGCAATAGGAACGACCGGAATTTGTGAACTAGGTGCCTCTACAGGTTGGCTGGGCAAAGCTTGAGTCGGGGCTAGATTTGGAGATGTCACAGGTTGCGGATTAGGAGGAGATGTCACAGGGGTAGAAGGAGGGGTAACCGGATTAGAAGGAGGGGTAACCGGATTAGAAGGAGGGGTAACCGGATTCGGAGCATTACCTCCTGCACCAGGGTTAGCTGCACTAGGATCTTTTGTGGCTGCTTGTCCTCCAGTAGATTCTAGTTGCTGACGCGGATTAGGAGGAGATGTCACAGGTTGCGGATTAGGAGGAGATGTCACAGGGGCAGAAGGGGGAGTAACCGGATTCGGAGCATTACCTCCTGCACCAGGGTTAGCATTACCAGGATTAGCATTACCTCCTGCACCAGGGTTAGCATTACCAGGATTAGCATTACCTCCTCCTGCGCCAGGGTTAGCATTACCTCCTGCACCAGGGTTAGCTGCACTAGGATCTTTTGTGGCTGCTTGTCCTCCAGTAGATTCTAGTTGCTGACGCGGAGGAGTTTGAACTGGGTTAGGGCTTGGGTTTACGACAGGAGGTTGAGGAGACGGATTTACGACAGGAGGTTGAGGAGACGGATTTACAACAGGAGGTTGAGGAGATGGTGAAGGGCTGACTATCGGCTGCGGGGTTGGATCACCTGGGTTAGGCTGAATTAATGTAGGTGGTGATGCAGAAGAGCCCGGCTTAGCTTCCTGAGCCGGGGTTTGAGTGGGCTGTGGGCTTGCCGGTGTAGTAGGTGGTGTTTTATCCGTCGGTTGAGCCGGTTCGCTGGGTGGAGTTTTTCCAACCGTTGCACCCGGAATCTGCGGCACGTTCGTGTTTGCAACGGTACTCAAATTGCCATTATTAAACAGGGGTGTTGAACTAGGCGATAGTTTCGTATTGCTAGGATTCTCGATCGTGGCGATCGGGTCAAGCGGCTTTTGTTGCCGTAAGGCATCTGCGGTCTCTCGCTGAACTGCCGCGATCGCAGGATCAGGACTAATTCTTTCTTTAAGCGGTAAATCTAGACCGCGCACCATATCACTGGTTTCGTAAAACGTTGGAATATCAAATCTGTAGCGCCGAATAAATCCAGTCTGATCGACAATTGCCATCTGTCCAGCTTCCAACGCCTGCTTCTCTCCATTAGCCGCCGTGATCTCCATCGGCCCAGCAGGATTGTTGGTGAGCGCTCCAACTAAGGTGGTTTTGGTTTTCTCGTCATAGCGCACAAACAGGGCTGATCCCCTGACGCCCGCCGATGCATTGGGCGTATCAATTCGGGTACTGCCTTGACCCGGCTTAATTAATAACAGTACGGTGCCATTGTTAAGGCGGAAGTTTCGCGTTCCTGGCGTAAATCTAAATAGCGCAAGTTCGCCAACTCTAGCGTAAGATCCATCATTAAAGCGTAGTCCTGCCCGCGATCGCTTAGATGTCCAAAGGGCATCTTCGGGAAGCATCTTGTCTCTCACTGAGGCATTCCGCAACCCCTGGTTTCTAGGCTGCAAGCGTACTTGACGAATGACCTCACGGATTTCAGCAGATTTGAGCGTTGTCTCAGCACGAACTGGCAGCGAAAATAATGCGGCACTCATTCCATAAAAGGCAGCCGTGACGGTTAGGAACAGTTTGGAGGACATAGACGCTCCTATGACAGAGAGAGGACAAAGCAAACCGAAAGTGGACTCATTCAACGCAGGTTTGCCGATTAAACTTTACAGGAACTCGGCCTATAGCGAGTAACCTATTTGGGTGAGAATACAGAACTGCATCTTTACGGATACTTTACATCTGATTCTAGAGCCTTGGGTGCCTCACTATATAGCTTTAAGAACTCTTCATAAAGAATTAGGTGAACGTACTCTGTATCACTGGTATATGCAAGAGTTATAGAAATGTTCCGGAAATCGTTCGTTATTCCTTGCTGAAGTAAAGCAAGAGTGCTCCATGACAGGCTGTGATCAAATTTCTCGTAATAAGCTCCTCCCGTTTCTATGGCTCTCGCAAAGTGTCTCTCAGGGGCGGAGACAACAGCAAGTGAACCAGTTTAGCTTTCATAGCTTAGGACAATTTGTATTTTGGGTCAGCTTAGGAGTTTCAACCCCTGTTTGGTCTGCGCCGATGCCGCTGTCTCAGCAAATTCCGCAAAATCGTGCAGAGAAGCTAGGCACGCTTGAAGTGCGCCTAGCGCCAAAGGCGCAAGCTCCGAAGGACATAGCGCAAAGCCCAACTTTCAAAAAGCTGGAGTTGTTCAACTCTGAGGCCAATCGCGTAGGAGGGGCTAAAGAGCTGGTTGAGAAGACACAGAGTGAGGAGGTACAGAGCCAAATTCCCAGTTCATTTAGTCAGACTAGAATCGTTTCGCAAGGAATTCTGAATCAGCCACTACAGAATCCGCTTCAGCCTTCACCGTGTTGGCAATCCTTGAGTCGATCGCGCTGCTCGTTTCAAGCGAGCCAGGCGCGATTGAAGCAAACCAATTCTGACGGTGCAAACGCCCTGCAAGCGGCGCAAGCTCTCGATCCAGAATTAGGAATCTTGCGAGTCGCACCGGAGACCGAGCGATCGCAAAATGAACTGGGAACGTTGCAAGTCGCACCAGAGACCGCACAAAACAGCGAGCTAGGAACGTTGCGAGTTGAGCCAGGGATGGACGACGAGCTAGGAACGTTGCGAGTCGCACCGGAGACGGCACAGCCAGATGAACTGGGAACCCTTGCGCCCCCTGATCTTAATGCTCAGTCAATTGATGGAGCCGCCGATCCAGAATTAGGAATATTAAGGTTGCAAGAAGACACCGTTCCACAACTTCCAGAACTGCCATCTCCTACCAAGCAAGCCTCTGTTTTCTTGCTGTCACGAATCGATTATTTTCGTACCACCAATGTTTTCTCGGGCATCGATCCCACCGATGATGGGCTAATCCGCTCAGGGGTGACGCTGTTTTATGCTCCCCGACTGGGACCTAAGACATTTTTGGTTACATCGATCGATGCAAACTTGATTCGCTACACGACTCTTGGATCGACTCGTGCTACTCGCGCTAATAGCCAAGGCTTTCTCAACTATGACGAACTCCGGTTTCGAGCGGGCATTTTTCATCAACTGACCCCTCGCATGTCGGGGGAAATCGGCTGGAGTAATCAACAACTCTTTACAGCAAAAGAAGGATTGCAAACGATCTTTAGCGGCGATCGCTTCTTAGGTGAAAATGCCCTCCGCATCGAGTTGAACCGCCAAGATCAAATTGCTCGAAAGCTGACGCTAAATACGTATTATCAGTTTCGCCTAAATTTTTCTGACCCTAACGATCGCAGCCGCCTGATCAATTCGCTGACAACATCTTTGAGCTACGACATTACCCCGAAGCTTCAAACCGCGATCGACTATCAAGTTGCGTGGTCACACTTCACTCAGCAGTCGCGAAATGATGTATTTAACCAGCTTGTGGGGCGTCTGAGCTATACGCTCAATCGGAGCAGCCAAGTCAATGTGTTTACAGGATTTAGCTTTGGCAATTCCTCTGAGCGTAATATTGATTTTAATGGGTTTGTTTTTGGGGCAGGGCTGGTATTTAACGTGCCACTGTTCTAGGGTGAGCTTCTCACGGTGTGAAGACAAGTATGCAGAACGGAGGGTAGATCAAGCATTTGTCTACCCTCCGTTCATCAATAGTCAGTCAAGTTTTATTAACTACTCCCCCGCCTCCAGCACAAGGCTTTAGACATCACGATCTGTAAGGGTTCAATGTTAACGACGAGTTGAGGCGCACACGCAAATCCTGTGGATTGACGACAACCACCTCATTTCGGTTGCGTCCAAGGAGCAGACCACCTAATGCACCTGCACCCGTTCCGATCAAGACTTTACCCAGCGTGATCCTCTTGTTGCCAGTGATGCCTGAAATGATGGCAGCGGCACCAGAACCAAGTGCTGCCCCTTTTAAAAGAGAATCGGTGCTCACTCCTCGGCGGATCGTTTCTCGGCGAGTTTCGACATTAGAAATCGCATCAATTTCTTGACGAGTTCCATTCGGGAAAATCAAGGTTCTAGCGAAAAATTGCGTTCCGCCCCCAGTCGGTCGGAATTCTCCTTCTACTTTGCTGCCTGAGGGAATCAAGATCGTGCGATCGCGGTCATTGCCGCGAACGTTCACCGGCAGCGTCAAGGTTGCCTTCAGCGTTTCATTTGGAGCAACCAAAATTTTCTCCTGGTCATAGCTCATCGGCAGCGTTGTCCCGGCAGGAATGGTGGTTCTTCCAGAGTAAACAGGTGGGGTTGAGCTTGGAGAGGGTGGGAAGAGTTGTGCCAGCGTCATGGGTGCGGGCGTGGCGGTAGCAGAACCCATCAGCGCGATCGGTGCGACAGCAGTAGAAGACATGCCGACGGTCAACGCAAGAGCAGTACTGGTTTGAAGTTTTTTCAGGTTCAGCATATAGATCCTTAAGTCAGTCTGGTGGCGATTAGATCTATTGACTCTGGGGAAGAGACAGGAGTTCCTTATTATTTTAAAGAAATGAAAACTTGGATCTTCCTAAATTGAAGGGATGAGGGATAAAGGAGAAGAGACGCTTGCGGCAACGCTAACGCCAACAAGCAAGAAGCTAGACTGAATTCATTCCTGCTGCGCGTCTTGACAAAGTAGTAGAAGCAAGTAGCAAAAGACCAAGCACAATTAAAAATACTATTTCAGTCAATCTAATATTGAAAGGCAAATCCAAAATCTCTTACAAATCAACCCTTTTAGCGATTACACTCAATAAATAAGAGTGCTGGTGTACTTTCGTGCATCTGTACTGAGTCTCGTCCTCTAAGGACATCGGCACTGGGGCTTTGGTCAAGGGTGACTGGATTCTCCACATCCCCCACCCTACACTCCATCTCGCATCTCTCTTATGATTCCGCAGTCCCTCACGCTGAGAAATTTCCTGAGTTATCTCGACGCAACGCTCGATTTTCGAGGGCTGCACACAGCGTGCGTTTGCGGTGCGAATGGAGCAGGCAAATCGTCTCTGCTAGAGGCAATTTCTTGGGCAATTTGGGGCGAGAGCCGGGCAACTTCAGAAGACGATGTTATTCATGTTGGGGCAAAAGAAGCAAAGGTCGAGTTCATTTTTAGCATTCATCAGCAAACCTATCGCATTTTGCGATCGCGTCACCGCTCCCAAGGCGTTTCTCTAGAATTTCAGTCTCAAGATTCCACGGGTACACACTTCCGCTCCCTCACCGCGAAAACGGTTCGAGCGACACAGCAACTCATTTTTGATCATCTCAAGCTGGACTACGACACCTTCGTCAACTCAGCCTATCTTCGTCAAGGGCGCGCTGATGAATTCATGCTTAAGCGCCCTGCCGAGCGCAAGCAGATTTTGGCAGACCTACTCAAGTTGCAGCAGTACGACGACCTTGCTGAACAAGCAAAAGATCAGTCGCGCCAGTTCAAAGGACAAGTCGAACTGCTAGAGCGAAATTTGACTCGCGTTGAAGATCAGTTGCAACAGCGAGACGCGATCGCGCAAGAACGCACCCAGCTAGAACTTGCGCTCCAGCACCTCCAAGCAGAACAAGCCGCGAGAGCAGAACACCTCCAGCACCTCCAAGCGCGTCAGCATCAGCGACAGCACTATCAACAGCAATTGACGTGGCAACAGCAACAGCAACGCCACCTGACGCAAGATTGCCAACGGTTGCAAAAAGAGCTTGCTCAAGCCGAGCAGCAACGGCAGAGTTTAGGAATGCTGTTAGGTCAAGAAGGCGCGATCGTAGCGGGTTATGAACATTGGCAAACCCTACAAGCCCAAGAAGAAACTCTCGCTGCCAAATCGCAAGCCCATCAAATTGCTCAATCTCAACGACAACACTACCAGCAGCAGCAAACCGAAAAATTAAATACGTTGCACAGCCAGCTTCAGCAGCTTCAAACCCAAGATGCCGCCCTTGAGGAGCAACTCCAAGACATTGAACGTACGCTGACCAAAGAAGCAGATATTGCCGCCGGAGTAGAGCAGCTACAGCAGGCAAGAGCGCAACTGCAAACGCTCGATCAACGTCAACTGCAAGCCATGCCACTGATACAACGGCGACAGCAATTGCAGGCAACCCTCGATCGCGCCTCAACCCGGCTGGCAACGCGGTTAGAAGAACTCCGAACCTCTCTCCAGCAATTGCAGGCTCAGCAGCAGCGTCAACCCAACCTGCAACGGGCGGCTGTGGAAGTTGCCACTCGCATTGAAGCGTTAGAAAAATTGCAGGCGTATCAAGATCAAGTCCGCGATAAAGGACTTGAGCGACGTGCATTCATGGAACGACTTCAAGCGCAACAACGGGGCTACGAAACTCAGATTGCCGAAATTGACCATAAGATTCGACTGTTGCAAGCAGAAAATGTCATTGTTGAACCTGTTGTCTCTCGATCTGGTGAGGCGGGTGAGAGCGAATTGCTGGAGTTGCGCTCTGAGCTAACTTCGACGTTAACCCAGGCCGCAACAGTCACGAAATCTAAGCCGTCATCCTTCGTTCAATCTCAAAACTTTCCGCCCTGCCCCTTGTGCAGTCGTCCTTTGGATGAGCATCACTGGCAGCTAGTTCAACAAAAGCATCACGAGGAGAAACAGGAGGTGTTGGCGCAATTGTGGGTCGTTCGCGAACAACTCACCGTTTCTGAACGAGAAATCCAAGTGTTGCGGCAAGAGTACCTGGAGATTGATCAAAAACTTAAACAGTATGGGCAAAATTTAGAACGGCGCGGACAATTGCAAGAGCAATTGCAAACCACAGTAGAAGCCCAAAAAAAATTAGAACAACTGAATGCAGAAGCAATTCAAGTTGACTCAACCTTAAAGTCTAGAGCGTTTGAGCAGGAGTTACAGCAAGAGCTAGAATTGCTCGATCAAAGCCTGCACCAGATCAGCTACGATGAGCGCGACCATGCTTTAGCTCGTGGAGCAGTTGATCGCTGGCGATGGGCAGAAATCAAATTTGTTGAGATTAAGCAAGCTCGAAAACGCCAGGAACAGATTGCCAAGCGGCAGCCGGAACTGCGATCGCAAATCTCCATCCTCGAACAGCAGATCGAGGCGCTAAACCATCATCTCGCGATCGCGCTGGCTGATCGCGATCGACAGCTTGCGGAAATTGGCTACAACCTCAACCAACACAATGCGATTCGCACGGCATTGCGTAACGCTCAATCGTGGCAGCTTCGCTATCAAGAACTGTGCCAAGCCCAACAGCACTATCCTCAAGTGCAGCAACGACTTCAAGAACTCGCTCAAACGCTGCATGTCCGCAAAACCGATCTGACGACAATCATCCATCAGTGTCAAGAATTGGTTCACCTTCTGGAGCAAACCCCCGATCTGACACCCCACATTCAAACGTTGGAACAGCAAATTCAACAACAGCGACTTCAGCTTGACCAACAGATTGTTCAACTCGGGCGAGTTCAGCAGCAGCAACAGCAGCAAGAGGCGCTGAGTCAGGAGTATGAAACGTTAGTTGCTCAACTGCAAACTGCTCGTCAGCAGAGCCGCGTTTATGGAGAACTCGCGCAAGCATTCGGCAAAAACGGGATTCAGGCGTTGATGATTGAGAACGTTTTGCCGCAGCTCGAAGCTGCCACCAATCAAATTTTGTCTCGCCTTAGTGCCAATCAGTTACATGTCCAGTTTGTGACTCAGCGTGCCCGAAATGCCAAGTCTAAAATTACAAAGGCAATGGAGACACTCGATATTCTGATTGCCGATGCTCACGGAACTCGGCCCTATGAAACCTATTCGGGTGGTGAAGCGTTTCGAGTTAATTTTGCGGTGCGGCTAGCGTTGGCGCGGTTATTGTCGCAGAGATCGGGTACAGCGCTGCAAATGCTGATTGTCGATGAAGGGTTTGGCAATCAAGACCAAGACGGCTGCGATCGCTTGATTGCGGCTATTAATGCGATCGCGCCTGAATTCGCCTGTATTCTCACCATTACTCACATGCCTTACTTCCGCGAAGCCTTCCAAGCTCGCATCGAAGTCACGAAAACTCAAAACGGCTCACAGATTGCCTTGTGTTTGTAAACCTATTCGATGTAAGCACTCAAAACACGGATGATTCGTTAATGCTTCAGAAGGTGCTTAAAAGACGAGTTTTAAAGCGATCTTTTGGGGCTTGAAGCGATCGCAAATACTTCTATAGTCTTGAACCATCCGCTCCGCTTCACATTCATATCGATCTTGATCGCAAGCAAAGTAACCTTCAACTAAAAAAAGGCAACTCCAGTGTGGAATTGCCTGTAATGTCTGGAACAGTAAATCGATAAAAATTCAGAAGAAACTAAACTGCCTCGAAGTTCTTCTCTCCCGTCCGAATCCGAACGACTTGATCAACTGGACTAATGAAGATCTTTCCATCTCCAATTTCTCCAGTTCTTGCCGCCACGATGATTTTGTCTACCACCATGTCTACTTGTTCATCTTCGATCACAATTTCAACTTTAAGTTTCTGTAAAAACTCGACCGTATACTCCGAGCCACGATAACGCTCTGTTTGACCTTTCTGCCGTCCGAATCCTCGGACTTCAGAAACCGTCATACCCACGATTCCGGCATTGACTAGAGCAATCTTGACTTCATCAAGTTTAAACGGGCGAATAATAGCCTCAACCTTTTTCAAGCGCCTACACTCCTTATGTTTCCGCTATATCAACAGCATGACTCTATCTATCATCGTTACATAGATTAAGTTTGTAACAAGTAATACATTTTATTCCAATGTAGGAGTCACGCTGTCACACCTAATCCTAAAGTGTCCCACAATCGCACCGCGATTTGCTTAAAAAACTATTTCAGGGTCACTACTCCGTATTTCGTTTTATCACGAAATCATTGAGATACTTCGCAATTCTCTCAAACAAATGTGATCCGTGGAAGTTTCGCAAAACCAATCGCGGCACTTTAATCTATTCGTTATTTTGAAGCCGGAGACGGCAGCAGCGGACGTACGATCAAGAAGCCTGCACCAAAGGCAGTCACCACAATTAACGCGATCGCAACCCCTAACCACCATCCACTTAACTGGTTACCTGATGACTCCGACTCTGGCAAAAGCTTGCGGCGGGGCTTGCTGTCTTGCTCGATCACCAGCGTTTCAGGAGGAAACGGAGAATCGAGATTGGGCAACTTAGATAGCATCGGCGCGCGCGGAGTTACTGGGGCGGCGATTGGAGCGATCTCTAATTGAGGTAGTGTTTCAAAGCGAGACGGCGTTAAACTTTCCTCAACAACTGAGTTTCCAGCAGAGGTGCGCGAAACACTTTGAGCCGCTTGGCGCAAATTCAGCGCGGACTGGACGGCTTTCTCAATTTCTTGATGCAAGTGCCGATTTTGCTGGGTCAACTGCTGATTTTGCTGCTTTATCTCGTCTAGAGCGGCTTTGGTCGCTTGCAGTTCGGCAGTCACTTCTCGGTAGAGTGAGATTGGAACTGAAGGAGCATAGGAAGGTGAGGACGAGGGAACTGCCTGTCCAGCGTTAGTTACATTTCGCATGGGGTTTGAATTCATTGGGTTCGGATCAACGTAGAAGTGAAGTTCAAAGTTGGGTTAAATCGCTAGAGGCAGTTCCACAATCGTTATGCCTGGTCATGTCTTACGTTTTTCTGCCATAAGAATAGCTGCAATTACACCAAGCAATGCGCTAATAGTCAAGGTTTTTCTGAGAAAAGTAATGTTTTTCCGTAAAACTGAGGATCTTGAGGTCGCTAGTTTGATGAGAGGGGATCACTATCAGAGATCTGGAGAAGGAAATCGGTTGTGTTCTGTAGATTCAAATTGGTTTTTATTCAACGTTTTGCAAGTGAAGAAGGGCTAACGGCTTCGCTTATGGCTAGATTCTTATGGTTAGAGCAGAATTGATAGAATCAAAACACTGAACTATATAGACCAGGCTGGCTAGACATGTCTCAAACTCAAGAAACGCAGGTAAAGTACGGAGAACGGCTGATTGAAGAAGGCAACTTAATTACGTTCCCCAATCCTCGAGCGGGACGTCGCTATACCATCAACATTACGCTGCCTGAATTTACCTGCAAGTGTCCGTTTTCTGGCTATCCTGATTTTGCGACGATCTATGTCACCTACACGCCCGATCAGCGTGTGGTTGAACTGAAAGCGATTAAGCTGTACATCAATAGCTACCGCGATCGCTATATCTCCCACGAAGAAGCCGCCAACCAAATTTTAGATGACATCGTAGCGGCTTGCGATCCGCTCGAAATCACAGTGAAAGCAGACTATACACCGCGGGGCAACGTTCACACCGTCGTCGAAGTGACGCACAGCAAAGCGGTCTAAGCTATTCTTAAGTTTAAGCCATCCTTTGCCAGCGGCGCAGTCCCTCTAGCCACAGCCACCCCATCACACTGCCGATGAAGTAGGGCGGAAAATCTGACCAGGAAAAGGTATTGCCAAGCACAAGCCGTCCGGGAAGGGTGGCGCGAAGGGCTTGAAGCCATGATGGTTGCCAGAGTTGCAGCACCTCGATCGCACAGGTGGCAAGACTGACTGCGATCGCAATTCTCAATGGCGGTATTTTGGGATAGAGAAGCTGAACCAGCAAAATCCAAAACACTTCATAGGCAAGGCTGCCCAGAGCGTCGTGAAGACTGTTAGGCAGCCAACCCTGGGAAAATCGAACCCCATACCCAACTGGAATAATGAACAAAATGCTGACCAGCAATGCAACGCGGTAGGGCATAAGACGCGCAATTAGAAACGTAGAGTCGGCGTTCGTACTTAATCGATTAAAGTCCAGCGACTAAAATTCAGTGATTAAAGTTAAGCCAAGATTAGCCGCCCTAAATCATAACGTGCCCTCTTTCAATCCTTTTGTGATCCGCGCCAAATCCGATTTTTCGTCCACCGCAACTCGTGTCGGAGAGCCGCTAATGATGCGCTCGAAGTTGCGGAACGAATCTTTAATCTCAGGGCCTTGAGCGCTAATCGTGTACTCGCGAATGCCCTTATCGTGCCAAGAGCCACGCATCTTAAACACATTCAGCGCCCGCGACATTTCCCCTCGAATTTCGACATATTGCAGCATCAAGATTGTATCGGTGATCGTCGAAATGTGGGTGTCGGTGATCGAATGCGATCCCATAAATTGATCGGTTGTGTTGGTGAAGAATCCTGTAATTTCTTCTTGTTTGGCAAAGCCAGTCACACCAATCACAAATTGACGGAAGGCATTGTTGCTTACTCCCCGTGCTAAGGCAGACAACGAATCGATCGCAATCCGGGACGGCTTAAACTCAGCAATCTCTGACTTGATAATCTGCAAATGATCCTCTAGTCCCGCCGATTCAGGATAGGCGCAAATGATCTTGAGCAACCCTTTCTGCTCTAAGTCCTCAAAATCAATGCCCCACGAGTAGGCGTTACGCGACAGTTGAGCGCGCGATTCTTCGTAGGCAAACAGGATTGCGCGATCGCCGCGTTGACAGGCCTCTTGCAAAAACTTGCTCACCAGCAGGGTCTTGCCCGTCCCGGTTGCGCCCGTTGCCAAAATAATCGAGTCTTTGAAAAAACCGCCGCCACACATTTGATCTAGGGTCGTGACTCCCGACGACACCCGCACGTTTGACGATCGCTGGGTTAATCTCATCGCGCCTAGCGGGAAGATATTGATGCCGTCGTTGGTGATCGTGAATGGATACTCCCCTTTCATGTGGGTTGTTCCGCGCAGTTTGAGAATTTCAATCGTGCGGCGACGACGTTCTCCTTCTAAAACATTGCGCACGATCGCAACATTATCAGAGACAAATTCTTCGACGCCAAACCGAGCGACCGGACCGTACTCTTCCACCCGTTCGGTCGTCATGATCGTGGTTGCGCCAACTTGCTTTAGGCGTGCCACCAAGCGAAAAATTTCTCGGCGCACCACCGATGCGGCATCATACTGCTGAAACACGGCTGTAACCGAGTCGATCGATACACGCCGCGCTTTGTACTTGCGAATTGCGTATTGAATCCGTTCAATCAGGGCAGACAGATCAAAACTGCCGACCACATCTTGCCCTTCTGGGTCAGGAGACGCATCTAAGATAAACAGCTTACCTTCATCGATCAACTGTTGCAGATCCCATCCAAAGCTAAGTGCGTTTTTAATCACGTCGGCTGGAGACTCTTCAAACGTGACAAAGATCCCCGGCTCATCAAATTGAGTAATTCCGTGATAGAGAAACTGAACGGCAAATAAGGTTTTTCCAGTTCCAGACGTGCCACTAACGAGAGTTGTTCGTCCAACGGGCAAACCTCCATGACTGATGTCATCGAAGCCCTCAATCATTGTCTGGATCTTTTGAACGCCTACCATTTCTAACGAACTGCGAGGATCGGTCTGATTAATCGAATTCATAAGAGTAGTTATCAAGCATGCGGAGCGAGGCTCCTAAAATTGAAGGCTAGACCTGTTACATTTTTACATTGAATCACCTAAAAAACTTGATAAATCAGGGCTTTGCTTCCAATATATCGGCAGTATGTTACCGTTCCATTTCCTCTTCGCGCAATTCTTCGTACAAGAGATCAAGACCGATCAATACTTTTTCTCGATCAGAGAGATCTCCAATGATTCTGCGCACAGGTGGAGGCAAAATTTTGGCTAATGTGGGCGTTGCCAGGATCTTATCTTCTTCCGCAAGTTGAGGGTTTTTAAGTACATCAATGACTTTCAGGGCGTAGACGCCTTGAAACTCTTTTTCAAGGATGTTGTTTAGGGTTTTTAAGGCACGAATTGAGTTCGGCGTGTTCCCTGCAACGTACAGTTTTAGAACGTAGGTTTTCCGTAGTGAACTCATAATTGACCCTTATTTTTTGAGCGCTTTAGAAGATACGCAAAAAATCATTTTGGAGGATAGATAGCAGATAAAAATCACTAAGAATTGTAGATTAATTTACCTCCGGTGCGTCAGGTATGCTCAGCAAAAGCCTTGAATTTAATTGAATTGCGATCGATCATGCGATCGACATAAAGATACAAGCTCTGAATCAAAGGCTGGGCAGGCGCTAATTCGGATTTGCGTTATTAAGCCCCAAAGATACAGAGGAAATTTACGATTCGCGAGGAACTGATCGTCGATACATCTCACACAAATGCGCGATCGTATCGATCAGCGTTAACCGATAATCGAGCAACACCTCCTCACTCCGGCCTTCTAATTTTAGCTGCTTAGAAAACTCGTCCATAAAGTCCATGTGAATCTCTACAATTTGCGCCACTGGAATATCCGCAAAAAAGGCAGCATTAACAAAATTATCAACCTTTTGGTTGAGATCAACGTCTTCTGTAAAATACGTCAAAATAATTTCTCGATAGTCTTTTCGCAACTGAGCTAACAGCGCATGGCGCTCTGTCGGAGGTAGATGACGCAAAAAATCTTGGGGATTTCGCTTGTAGTAGACGCCCAAATATCCCAATCGCTCTTTCAGTTTGTCGGTGAGCCGCCGCTGTTGCAGCATGAGAAAATTTTGGGTTGTTAACTCTCGGGTCAGGTCAAGGCCTGCGGTGCTATCGGGTAAACGGCAGGACGGAGAGAGATTCAAAAATGCTGCGATCGCAGAATCAATGTACTCCGTGATCTGCTTTAGCTGATCGAGTGGCACTCGAATCTCAGCCGTGTGGTAGATCGGGGCAACAGACGTCACTCCGGTCTTACTGGCTTCCGGGTCGGTGACAGTGTCGGGGTCAAGAATCACCGTTGGCAAGAGCGTTGCCTGAGCGTGCAGCCAGTCGATCAGCTGAGGAAGGGGTTGTCCATCTTGCAAGATCAAACAGTCAAGCTGCTGCTTCTCGCGCTCGATTAAGTCAAAGAAGGCGGCTTGCGAGTCGGGTTGCACAACCTTGTAGCGCTCATCATCGAACATTGACACCAGCGATCCTTCGGAGCTTGGTGAAGCCAATCGGGCCAATGCTAGAGAGTTAACAAAAATACAGATAAATAGTCGCGGACGAATGCCGGAAGGGGATGAAGCGGTCAAGGCTGACTAACCCTGCGAAATGACATAAAACAATCTAAGAATAAATCTTAAACAGTGAGAGTAAGGAATGCAATGGAACAAACTCAATCACTCAGGTCAGAGAGCATCTTAATGATTGGCATCATAAGGATTTGGACTACGCTATGATGGAGAGTCTCAAAAACAATCTGCTGAAAGACTTCTTAATGATTATTTAAACCTTATCGTACATTGTTCATTATAATGACAAGAGGAGATAACCTTGATCAGAAGTTCGGAAGTAAGTGGTTCTCCTAATATATAAAAAACTTGATTTCAGGCCTTGCCTTCAAGTAGTTTCGGCAACAAGGCTCTGCAAAAGACACAGTAATTTAAGGCTTAGCCAATTATCTTAGTAATAGTATTTCTGGTGACGATACCTAATTCTTTTAATTGCACAGATAATTGCACAGAGTTGACAACTGACTAACATGTAAGCGTTGACGCTCTTGATGGTTAGCTCCATGGCAGGTCTCAATGGTTATGCTCAATGCTAAGTTCCGTGAGTTTATTGAACCTGCCCCCGTTTGTTCCGCCTCGGCAGGCATTTCGATCGCGGCTGAACTGGTTCACCAGCAGGCGTGCGATCGCATCGTAATGATTGACGACTCGAAGTATCCTGTTGGTTTAGTCCATCTCCACCAACTGCTGCCTTTCTTGAGAGCAGATTGCGTCCACCAACCCCTTTCAACGCTACTTAACACTGGCTCGCTGCCCTGTGTTATGCAGGATCAGATGCTAAGCGATTATGCTGCAGAACTGGAGTATTCTCCGGTGCGATTTTGGGCAGTCATCGATTGCGATCGCAACTATTTGGGCATTGTCGATATTTTCTACCTGCGGAAGTTCTTAGCGATCTCGACCTCAGACGACCGAGATGATAGCTTGAGAACTGATCTTGACGCGGTTCTCGCCTGCGACTTTGAAAGAATTCCCCTAGAGTGCAATGAAGACACCGGAGCGGGTGCAACATTAACGACACTGACCAACATTTCTGAGTCACAAATTCCTGAGTCGCGGCATCAGCTTCAACCAGAAGGCCTACCAGAAGCCGCCGAATTGCCTGCTGATATGGTGCGCCTGAAGCGGCAGTTGCGCTGGCAGATCGATCAGCTCCGGACTCAGGTTCAAACGCGTTCTCTGGTCGCTTCGACTAAAGCATCGCTTTCGACGAGCTTAGCAGAGCCAGTCGCGGCGCTGCGATCGCTGATGCAATTTTTAGAGCGCTTACCGTTGCCGCTCATGCTGCAAACGACCGCAGGCGATGTCGTGGCTCGAAACATACACTGGCAACAGCAGTTGGGCGATTTAGTCGATCCGGGCTGGGTGCAACGCGAAGCCGCCGCCATTTTAGAATATGCGATGCCGCCGCCCGAAGCCGACGTCAACCGACAGTCGTTAGAAAATACGGTCGGGCATTTGGATGAGGAGGAACTGCCTCTGGCGGTGGGTTCGTGCCAGGTAGGTGCCACTCCCAATACCTGTATTTGCATTTGCCCATTAAAGAGTGGACAAGAAAGGACTCTACAGTTTATCAAGATTCCGCTAGGTGACTTACTATCGGGGCGGAAGTTAGAGATATTCTCAGCTGTCCCATCTTGGTCAGAGTTGCCGTTTAGGCTGGCGACGCTGGACGGAGTGCAACCCGGAATGCGCCTGTCATCTCCCGCCTTGCCCGAAGAAGATTTGTGGCTTGTGCTAGCACAGGATGTCACCGAGCAACATCATCTGGCTAGAGAATTAGCGGCTAAAAATGCAGATTTGGTTCACCTCAATCGGTTGAAGGATGAGTTTTTAGCCTGCATCAGCCACGAGTTGAGAACGCCTCTCACAGCAGTACTGGGCTTATCGGGTTTGCTCAAAGACCAGTTGTCTGGTTCGCTAAATGAGCGACAGGTGCGCTATGCCAACCTGATTCACAAAAGCGGGCGGCATTTGATGACGATCGTGAATGACATTCTCGATCTAACCCGCATAGAAAGCGGGCAATTAGAGTTAGCCCTAGAGCCAGTAACCATCGCAACCGTGTGCGATCGCGCCTTTGAGCAAGCCCAGAACCTCTGTTTTGAAGAACACGAATCAGACGCGAATTCAGGGAGTCCTGCCTTTAGCTACACGATCGAACCAGGGCTAGAAACATTGGTGGCAGACGAATTGCGGCTGCGTCAAATGCTGGTTCACCTCCTCTCCAATGCGTTGAAGTTCACCGAGGCTTCGGGGCTCATCGGGCTGGATGTGAGCTTATGGGAAGGCTGGATTGCCTTTACCGTATGGGATACAGGAATTGGAATTCCGGCAGAAAAACAACATCTTATTTTTCAGAAATTCCAGCAGCTTGAGAACCCGTTGACGCGACGGTTTGAAGGGGCAGGACTCGGACTTGTGCTGACGCAACGCTTAGCGCGGCTTCACGGCGGCGATATTTCCTTTACCTCTGAAGAACATCAGGGCAGCCAATTTACGCTGTTGCTGCCGCTGACGCACCCGCAGCCGACTCGAACCATTGGCGGAACGACCCATCGCCCGACTCAAAATCGGTTGGTGCTGATTGTAGAAGCCGTGGTGCAATCGCTCGAAAACTTGGCTCAGCAACTAGGTGAACTCGGCTATCGCTTCGTCGTCGCGCGTTCGGGAACCGAAGCGGTCGAAAAAGCTCGTCGCTTGCAGCCCTGCGCGGTGTTTCTCAATCCGCTTTTACCGACCCTATCGGGGTGGGATGTGCTGACGCTTTTAAAAGCCGATGCCCAAACGCGAGGCATTCCTGTGATTGTCATGGGGACTCGCAACGATCGCACCTCTGCCTACCGCAATCAGGCAGACGGGTTTTTAAGCTTGCCCATTGCTAAAAAGCCGCTTAAGCAGATTCTCAGCCAGTTTACTGAAGCAGCGTCTATTGAGTCCTCTGAGCCTGAGACAAACTTGGTTGTGCTGCGAATCAGTCCGACTCGGTACGCTGATCTGCATCGGTCACGCCATGAAGCGGTGATCGATCTCAATGCGCTGCTGCATAGCCACAACTACCGCGTTCTCGAAGCCGATGATTTAGAGCAAGCGGAGCTACTCGCTCAGGTTTGGAAGCCCAATGTCGTTGTGCTTGATCCAGTGATGCCCGATCCAGCGGCATATTTAAAGCGGTTGGGTGAGCAATCGTTTCTTTCCTCCTTGCCCCTCGTGACGCTCGATACTGCCACCACTCAAGCGGCGAACCAGGTGTCTGGCTTGACCGTCTTTCCGTGCCTAGCGCCCCTCGTTGAGCCATCGGTTTCTGCTGAACAGTCAGAAACGTCGGCATTACTTCAGGTGATTCAGGTTGCGGCAGGGTTTGCGTGGCGTCCGTTGGTGTTGGCGCTCGATGCGGCGAGGTTAGGCAATGTGAAGGACGCCCATCCCAAAGAGTCGGAATGGCTGCAAGCGCTGATACAGTATCTGCAAACGGCTGGGTTTCGGGGAATGGTGGCGCGATCGCACTCCGAAGCGCTACAAAAACTTCAAACTAGAAGCGTCGATTTGCTGCTGGTCTATTGGCATGAAACTGATTTGGACGGCTCTAGCCGAGATGTCCTGAATGCGATCGAACAGTTGCCTTACAAGCCGCCTGTTCTCGTGATCGATCATTACTCAACGGCAGATGGCATTCGGTCCAGCCAGTTAGAGGATGAGATTTTTGCGCTGTTAAATAGCCTTTCTACCCACACTCTTCCGCCGTTGCCGATGGAAGAATTGCTAAGCCAAATTAACCAAATTTTGACGAATTGAGTTTGGCTCTACGTAGGTTTCACTCTCTGCCTTCCTGGAGTGGGTAATATTGTGGACCTGTTGATCACTACAACACTACCGGTTGTCAAATTATGCGGCGGCCAGAAACTTGAGGTAGGCTTCACTCATTTCCTCAACCGCTAACTGGTAGAACTGCTGCCCGTGTTCTGGAGTCGCTAGGGCAGGATTTGACCCCATTCGTCCATCAGGGTATCGCTGACGAAAATCGACAGCGCTATAAATTCGGTGGTCTTTTGATACAGCTTCACTGAGGGGCGCATGTTTAATGGATGCTGGATAAACGTACTGCGTTAGCGCTACTTCACTCGGCGTTGCGTGAGAGCCTTCCTGGTCGCCGTATAATTCTTTCGCTAGCTTATAAACTGAACTGCCCATATACCAATTACTGACTTGACATTGAATCAAGTGGCTGTGGGGAATGCCGATTTCTGCTAGATGAGCGTAGGTTTCAGAAAAGGCGGCTTTTAAAGTCGCGACATTTCCGCCGTGTCCATTGATGAAGAAGAATTTGTGAAAGCCAGCTTTTGCTAAAGAAGTGAGGTAGTCACGAATTAGCAGAATCATCGTGCTGGGGCGGAGGCTAATACTTCCCGGAAAAGCGGTATGATGGAGCGCCATGCCAACCTGAATGGTCGGTGCAACGAGGGCTTGGGTGGCGTCTCCAACTCCATGCGCGATCGCTTCTGCACAAATTGCATCCGTCCCTATCAACCCGGTAGGGCCATGCTGTTCGGTTGATCCGATCGGAAAAATAATGCCTCTGGAGTGTTCGAGATAGGTCTCGACTTCTTGCCAGGTACTGAGGTGGAGTAACATAGTCAACGTGTCTAAAATCAGAGGTTAGCAGTTTATGAAGATGGTGGGGTCTCCTCGGGTACGCTAAGACGTTATCATTTTCAGTAGTGATGTTGCTCAGAAAGCCGATTGTTTAGGCCTTCTACTATTTAGGCATTGTTTAGGCATTGTGGACTTAAACCAAGTATTCAAAACTCCGAATCCCGTCATTGGCGTCGTGCATTTGCTGCCGTTGCCGACTTCTCCGCGTTGGGGAGGCAGTCTCAAAGCGGTGATCGATCGAGCAGAGCAAGAAGCAACGGCTCTCGCGGCAGGTGGCGTCGATGGCATGATTGTTGAAAACTTTTTTGATGCGCCCTTTCCCAAGGATCAAGTTGACCCTGCGGTGGTGAGCGCGATGACGGTTGTGGTGCAACGGCTAATGAACCTTGTGACGCTGCCAATTGGGCTGAATGTGCTGCGGAATGATGCCCGCAGTGCACTTGCGATCGCGTCCTGCGTGCAGGCTCAATTCATCCGCGTCAACGTTTGGACGGGCATTATGGCAACCGATCAGGGCTTGATCGAGGGACGCGCTCACGAGCTAATGCGCTATCGTCGCGAGTTGGGCAGCGATGTCAAAATTATGGCAGATGTGCTGGTCAAACATGCTCGCCCTCTGGGATCGGTGAATTTGACGACAGCAGTACAAGATACGATCGAACGCGGCTTAGCCGATGCCGTGATTCTGTCTGGATGGGCGACGGGTAACCCGACGAGTCGAGAGGATCTTGAACTCGCTAGCGCTGCTGCCAACGGAACTCCGGTGTTTATCGGCAGTGGAGCCGACTGGGAAAACATTTCTGACCTGATGCACGCGGCAGATGGGGTGATTGTGTCGAGTTCGCTCAAGCGCCAAGGCAAGCGCGAAAATCCGATCGATCCAATTCGAGTCAGTCGGTTTGTCGAGGCGGCGCGGCGGAGTGTCCCGTTAGAGAACCCTAAGAAGTCTATTTCTTCAGTCAAGATGCATTCGTAGAGTTTAAGAAATAGGTAAAACGTAATTACTCAACCCAGTAGCCAATCGGTCTGTTGTGAGGTAAGGGCACGGGAAATAGCATCAAAGGCAGAGATGCCCTGACGCTTTGCCGTGTTGACCAGTGAGCGAACTTGAGCGAATAACTCCGCCCCCCAGTCCGAGCGGAACTCGTTGGTCACTTTGCGAAAGACACCACTCCAACGCAACGCCTGCTCACTGGAATTATTAGTCGGCGGAATCGGCTCATCGGTCAAACACAGCAACAGATGAGCGTGAATCTTCTAATAGCGTTTGAGCAACCTTTGTCCCTCGACCGATTTGGGGTTCAGATTCAAAATCTCCCGCAGTGAGCTGGATGCGCTGCTTGGGCTGAATAAATCAGACACCCAAACTTGGCGGTTGATGCCCCGCTACCACGCTATCAATGACCGTTTTGCCACGACTGGGACGAATCACATGCAAACACACCTGGTCGTTTTGAAACACCCATTCCCACTGGTTTTTCCCATTCACTCGTGCTCCTGTCTCATCACTACCAACCAATGGCAAAAGCTTATCATCTTCTGTCGAAGGTGAGCTTAAGTCAACCTAGTTGAGCAATTACTCTTGTTCTTCTCTACCTGCACCACAACCCAAAAAATATCCCGCTAGTCTCACAGGAAGTTAGCGGGAATGGATTTGTAGGAAGAGGGTTGGAACGCCTACTGCTACATTGACGGTACTGCAAAGATTCGGCTGCTGGGAGGAATGCGATCGACGGAAGGAGCGCTGTTCGGTCGCGGTGAACCAACCGGAGAAGATTGATCAGCTTGAGAGAATAGTGCTACGACTCGCTACGGGAAGCAAATCCTAAACGGCACTACCCAAATTTGATTGCAAAAACTCTTTCACCACTTGTTTCACATCCTCTTTTTTGCCATCCACGCGATAATTCAACTCGCGCATTTTCTGTTCAGAAAGTTTGCCACCAAGTTGATCGAGAACTTGACGCAAGTCGGGATGTTTTTGAAACAGGTCTTGACGCGCCACGGCAGCAGCTTGGTAAGGCGGAAAATAGCGCTTATCGTCTTCAAGCACTACTAGATCTTGCGCCGACAGCAATCCATCGGTTGTGTTACCTGCAACGAGGTCTACTTGTTTGTCTTGAAGCGCCCGGTAGAGCAGACCAAGATCTAACACTTTGGGTTGCCCTGCAAATTTCAGATTGTACGTTTTTGATAGACCCGGAAAGCCATCTTCGCGATTGAGAAATTCAAATCCAAATCCGGCCGTCCATTTTGGGGTTTGTGCTGCCGCCTGAGAAAGCGTTTTTAATTTGTATTGACGGGCATCTGCACCACGAATTACCATCGCAAATCCATTGTTGAAGCCAAAGGGTACGCTCCATGCCAGTTTAAACCGTCGAACATATTCATCTTTTACGGTCTCAAAAACCTGCTTTGGATCTGTGATGACAGGTAGCTTCAGAATCGTTGTATAAGCCGTTCCAGAATATTCTGGGTACAGATCAATCTGTCCATTTACGATGCCGTTGTGACAGACAAAGGTTCCACCGAGATTAAACTTTCGCTCGACTTGTAACTTTGTTTTGCTCTCAATCTGCTGCGCTAGGATTTCTCCTAAAATAACTTGTTCAGTGAAATTCTTAGTACCGATGACAATCTTATCTTGTGTCGGTTGGCAAGCCGCGATCGCACTGAGCAATCCCATCATCAGCAAGAACAACGCTACAAACTTTTTAACCTTCATTTCTTCACCGTAAGACGACGTTCAACCCAACCCAGAATAAAATCAGCGACGAGTGCTAAAATCGCTGCCGGAACCGCTCCCGCGAGGATAAGTTGATTATCCACCACAGCGACTCCCCGAAAAATAAACGTCCCTAACCCTCCTGCCCCCACAGCCGCCGCGATCGTTGCGAGTCCGATACTAATCACAGTTGCTACACGCACGCCTGCCAAAATCACGCCCAGAGCCAACGGCAGTTCGACCTGTAGCAGGAGTTGTCTGTCGGTCATGCCTAGCCCTCGTCCTGCTTCTCGAATGGCTGGATCGACGCTCATAATCCCAACGTATGTGTTGCGAATAATCGGCAGTAGAGAGTAGAGAATGAGCGCGACGATCGCGGTTCGCGCTCCGATGCCACCAATGATTGGAACGGGTAATAGAAGTCCAAACAGTGCCAAACTTGGAATGGTTTGCATCACGTTTGCGAATCCTAAAATCGGTGTTCTCAGTTGAGGTTTACGCGTGATCAAAATGCCAAGCGGAAGGCCGATTAGAATTGCGATCGCAGTCGCCACTAACACTAACGTTAAATGTTCTCCGGTAGATTGCAAAATTTCGTTGGCGTAACGAGTGAGAAAATCCATTCGGCTAATCCATTGAACTTAAATCCATTAAACCTAGAAGGGAGCTTAAGGGTACTCCGATTTGCGAGTGCTGAGAAACGCTTGGGCTTCGGGATGCTGCGATCGCGCAAAGTCGTGTGGGGTCGCCAGTTCTACTAATTGTCCCGCCTGCATTAAGCCAATCTGAGAACCGAGAGTAAAGGCTTCTCCAATATCGTGAGTCACGAAGACAACAGTTTTGCCTAACTGTTGCTGCAAGCGTTTGAACTCCCGCTGAAGTTCGACTCGCGTAATCGGATCAAGCGCGCCGAATGGCTCGTCCATCAGCAGAAGTGGCGGGTCGGCAGCTAAAGCTCTGGCAACTCCCACGCGCTGGCGCTGCCCACCAGAAAGCTCGTGAGGATAACGACGGGCAAATTGAGCCGGATCTAACCCAACAAGATGAAGTAATTCGTCTACTCTCGATTTGATGCGCTGGGAAGGCCATTTCTCTAGCGCCGGAACAACGCCAACGTTGCGCTCAATGGTCAAGTGAGGAAATAGACCGACCTCCTGAATCACGTATCCAATTCGCCGCCGTAGGTGAATCGGATTCCACGTTTGGGTGGAAACGCCTTCAACTTGGATTTCACCTGCTGTTGGGGTTAGCAAATGATTGATTAATCGCAAGGTTGTTGTTTTGCCGCAGCCGCTTCTCCCCAATAATACTAATGTCTCACCCTGATCAATGCTAAAACTTAGGTCAGAGAGTAAGGGGCGGCGTTCTAGAGAGTAGTAGACGTGACGGAACTCAACAACCATAGTCTGTCATTCATGATTCGTGAATTTGGTAAGCCGATCTCGGATATTAGGTCGAATATTAGATGGAGTGACCCAACGGATTGACACAGTTTTTAGATGAGTCGTGGCTAATATCCGTTGCGATCTCGCTCCTTACCTAAAATATCCACTTCATAACGCTCTGCCGCTAATAGCACTTGAATGCCTCGTTCCTGGCAGCGTTGGGAGAGAGCTTCAACTTGAGCCACAGTCGCGGCGCTTGAGGAATCTAGTTCGGGCTGCAACGCATCTAAGCATCCCTTAAACCCTAAGCACGCTAACCCGTAAATTAGCCGTTTGCTTAGATCAGCATGTTGGTTATAAATATAGCCGCCGTGCGTATCTAAATTTTTAGTCGAAACGATTCGGGAAAAGTAGCTGCCAACTCGCTTATTGGGCTTACCCTTGGCGTAGCTCACAATGCCCACTTCTTTACCTGTTTTCTTGTTGATCTCGGTGTAGTCTGTGCAGTCAAAACAGGTAAATAGTTCTGCGATCGATTTGCCGCCCGCACTTACCATATCTTGCCGACGCGAGAGCGGAATGTTTCTACTAATTGACAAATAATCTAGATAATTGGGGCGCTTAACATTAACGCTGCACACTGTTTCCAGATTGACAATGCCGAACTTCATCTTGTAGCGCTTTCCTAAATTGTTCTGAACGGTCTGAGCACATACAAAGATATTGCCGAGCCGATAGCCCCCTTCCCGCGTTCTGGCCGGAAAACTAAAGTAGTTGGCGATCGTTGAAGCTAATTTGAGAACAGTGTCGTGTTTGTTGACAAACAAGTAAGCTTCCTCAAATCGACGCAGGGAGGAGCGCAAGGTATTTCCGCGACCTGAAATAATGGTATCGGCTGGGATATCAGGCGCAATTAACACCAGTTTGCTCAGCCGAAAGACGTTGCCAATGTCGGGCGAGGGCGTCTTATTTTGCGCGTTCATGCTAAGGCTGCCAATCGACTCTCGATCAAACACGTCCGATAGAATGCGTACGGCCTCGGTGACAACAAACGCGCCCATACTATGGCCAATAAACGAAAGCCGAATGCGCTTGTTCTTCCAGTAGTCCACTCCTGCGTCCGGCTGAGGTGATGCCGCCTCAACGATCGCGAGATCGAGTTGACGCACAAGCTCAACCAAATCAGGCACGCCGTAATAATTTGCCCGCCACGTATCTCTGAAATAAACGGTGAGTCTCAACACAATGAGTGTTGCAATAAACAGAATAATTGGAACGGTCAAAAACAGAAAAATTTTCAGAGAAGCGACAGATAAGCTGCACAGGCTAACGAAAATGCTAACTGCTAGAAAGATTCCCATTAGCAATGGAATTGAGTTCAACGTATAACGCAGTTTGTTCCAAAAGCTGCCCGATTCATCGTTGTTAAATTTCTCCGATGACCATCGATACCCAATCACGACTAATCCTTCCGGAACGCGATCGCGATACTGATCGCGCAAATATTCACACGCAGTTGTATACCAGGTATTTGCCCCGTTACGATCGGTGTTGTAACCATGAGTCAGAACTAAAACTTGCGCATCACTCTCGTGTTTTCTAAGATGTTGAGCAATATCGCTCATTGCCGTATTAGGTTCCCCCGACACATCTTCTTCGATCCGATCCTCAACATTGATCGGAGCCGTACTCATGACAAAATACCCCGGGCAAACAGCGTCCTGCACGTATAGGGGACGAATATTGAGTAGATGATGGCTCATGGCTTGTTCTAGGGGGGCTAAAAGAACAGTGAATAGTGCGTCGCAATCATAACGTGGCTCTCGGACAACGCTAAACTCGCGTTAACAATACATACAAAAAAACCTCTCAGTTTACGCAAAACTGAGAGGTTTAATCATAAAGGCAGATAGCCTTAGAGAAACTAACGATTACAGATCGTCATCTAGAGTGTCATCAATCAAGTCGTCATCATCGTCATCCAAAATCGGTGAGAACGATGCACTCGGGACACCTTCATCTTCCAAGACATCTGGCGTCTCCGCCGCTCCAAAGCTCTCGAAGCTAAAGCTGGGGCGATCCTCGATGCTATCTAAGCCGTAAGTACGAGCGGTGCGATCGTCGAGTACCATTTCCGAAAAATCGGTCTCGTCATCAAAGATCGTCGGGTCGTACACCGGATCGAGATCTGGGCTACCCACTTCTTCGTAAGCATTGAATCCCGTTCCAGCCGGGATCAGGCGACCAATGATCACGTTCTCTTTGAGACCACGCAGCCAGTCGGACTTGCCCTCGATCGCCGCTTCGGTTAAGACGCGAGTCGTCTCTTGGAAACTCGCCGCCGAGATGAAGCTATCGGTGTTGAGCGATGCCTTCGTGATTCCCAACAGTACCGGAGTATATTGGGCAGGCGCACCTCCCGTAATCGACATCGCTTCATTCACCTGATCGATTTGGTACAGCTCGACCAGTTCTCCAGGCAGCATGGTGGTGTCACCACCGTCATCCACCCGCCCCTTCGAGGTCATCTGACGCACGACGACTTCGATGTGCTTATCCGAAATGTCAATCCCTTGAGATTGATACACCGCTTGCACTTCGTTCACCAGGAAGGTCTGCACCTCGCGCAAACTAAAGGCGGAGGCATCGAGACTTCCCAATTCCTCACTCTTAGCTTGGAAGAGCACTTCCAGCAATTCATGGGGATTCGCTGGGCCGTCGGTGAGGCGCTCTCCCGCCAGCACTTTTTGTTCGTCAGACACGATCACATTCTGGCCCGGCCCCAAGGGATACTCGGTGATTAGACCATCGCGATCGATAATCTTCACCTCAACCGAATCATCCTCTCCATAAACCACTTGTGCGGTTCCAGCTCGTTTTGCCAGGACGCACGCTTCCTTCGGTTTGCGACCTTCTAGCAGTTCTTCAATTCTCGGTAAACCTTGAATGATGTCTCCGGTTTTGGTGCGCTCAAAAATTAGCAGTACCAGGTTGTCACCCCGCTGTACCAAGTCACCATCGTCTACGTGCAACACGGCTCCTGGAGACACTCGATATGGACGTGCCACTCGCAGCGTCACCTGATTTCCGTCCACTCGCAGCACTTGACCAGAGTCTTCGAGCGGTTGCTTAGGCGAAAGATCCGTGCCAGCAACCATCAGATCACCTGGACTGACGGACGGTGTGCCTTTGGCTTCCAGTGTGACCGTATCTGCTTCACGCACTACAAGAATGCGACGAATCGCTTCTGCCCCTTGGCGAATCCCCTGAACTTCTCCAGCTTCCTTACACTGAATTTCAGTTCGAGCGACGACGGCTCCCGGTGCAATTTGGTCACCGTCTTGTACCAAGATCTGTGTGCTGGTCCTGCCCTGCGTGGTATCTGCTGAGATGTCCCGGCGAATCACTAGCGATTCAAGAATCACCAACTGTAAGCGATTAACATCCGGATCATCGGTATCGGTCACCACTTCGATATCGGCTGCCAAAGCGGAATCTTGATCGATCTCTAGCACCAGTTGAGTCCGCAGCAGGTCGTGTCCTTCGACCGACTTGACACGCTCACCGTCTTTGTAAGGCAAACGTTGCACTGCCCGCAGTCGAATTGCCCGTCCAGATTCCTCAGCGCTCGATTCTTGGCTCGGCACAGATGGCTCATCGGGTACGGTAAATTCCATCACTGGACGCAGCAAAATTGCTGGACCTTCAGGTGTCTCAATGTACTCTGCGTAGCGCAGTTCTTCAGAAGTCAATCCGGGCATCACCTGCTGACCAGGATTAACCAAAACGGCTTCTCCCTTAGTAATCACATCATCGAGGCTATCGATCATGTGCAGATCGCCCGGTTTAACCACGATTTCCCGCAGAATATCGTTCTTCTGGGTCACTTCGACGACCCCATTGCTCTGACAGAAGATGTCTTTTACCACTTCTGTGCCAGCTTCCACATACTGACCGTCTTCGACCATCAGCAAGGAAATGTCTTTGTTGACCTCATGCGCTTCTTCTGGAATCCACAGCAGCGTACCGCCTTTGACAACTTCGTACCCTTGCTTGGCTTTGCCTTTTTTGCCAATTTCAACTCCAGAGTATTTGATGATGCCACCCGTTTGAGTATGGTAGCGATCGTCAACTAACTCGGCGACCACCTGACCGCTTGTGACCTCGGTTCCGGGCGTGGCTTTCAGCAAGAAGATCTGGTTGTTGGTCGTTTCAAGGAAATACTGATCGCGTCCTTGGTTGCTATCCACGCGCACTTTGGCTTGATCAAGCATCACCGAAGCGGTAATGATTTCAATCTCCCGTCCACCTTTGCTGTTTTCGCTTGTTTCCGGTAGTCGAACGATACCGCCGTTTTCGGTCACAACCTTTGTCTCGGCGATCGTCCCACCTGCCACCACGCGATCGCCGTTCTTCACGATCGGTTCAGCTCCCGGCGGCAAGTTGTAGACTTCTCCAGAGAGAACCCACATCAAGCCACCCCGCTGAGCAATCCGGGTGGTGTTGCCCTGACGGTCTTTTTTCTCTTCGGGCACAACGTCTGCAAATCGGACTTCCCCTGCTAGATCAGAGGCAACGTCTTTTGCTGCTTTCTCAGTCGTCTTGCGACCCCGGCCTGTCAACGGCACTTCGGCTAAGATCTGACCGGCTTTCACATGCTGTCCGTCTCTCACCAGCAGGGTTGCACCTTGAGCAACCGTGAACGTTTGCTGCTGTCCGTCTTTACTGTCGAGCAAAATCTTGAGGTCAGATCCGACGCTTTCAACGATCAGCGCATCTTCTCCGTGACGGGTGCGGAGCGGACGAGTTCTCAATTTCTTCGGTAGTTTGATGGTGCCCGCAAAGCTAGCTTTTTCTTGACGCGCCATTTCTCCGGTAAACACACCACCCGTGTGGAATGTCCGCATCGTAAGCTGGGTTCCCGGTTCACCGATCGACTGCGCCGCGATGATGCCCACCGCTTCGCCGATGTCAACCATCTGATTGTGGGCCAAGCTCCAGCCATAGCAGTGCTGACAGACCGATCGCGCCGCTTCGCAGGTCAGCGGTGATCGGGCCAATACCTCTTTCACTTTGGCTTTGCCGATCTGCTGAGTCATTTCGTTGGAGATCGCTTCGTTGCGAGCCACAATGACTTCGCCAGTTTCAGGATGTAGCACATCAGCCGCCGCAACCCGTCCTAACAGCCGATCTTTAAGGGGAATGAGGGTGCGATCGCCATCCATCATTGGACGAACCGGAATGCCGCGCTCAGTGCCGCAATCCACCTCACGGATAATCACGTCCTGAGAGACATCGACCAAACGACGAGTGAGATAGCCAGAGTCTGCTGTTCGCAGGGCTGTATCAACAAGGCCTTTCCGCGCACCATACGAGGAGATGATGTACTCAGTAACGGTCAAGCCCTCCCGGAAGTTGGTCTTAATCGGTAGGTCAATAATTTCCCCTTGCGGGTTTGCCATCAAACCGCGCATTCCGACTAACTGACGAACTTGGGAAATGTTACCCCGCGCTCCAGAGAACGCCATCATGTAAACCGAGTTCAAGGGGTCGTTTGACTGGAAGTGACGCACCACTTCATCTTTTAGGTCTTCGCTGGTTCCGTTCCACGTATCGATAACTTTCTGGAATCGCTCGACTTCTGTAATTTCGCCGCGCGTGTACTTTTCTTCTGTTTCCCGAATCGTTTCCTCGGCGGCATCTAACAATTGGCGCTTACTGGGAGGAATTTGCAAGTCATCGACACTAATCGATACGCCTGCTTTCGTCGCATATCGGAAGCCCAATTCTTTGATCAAATCCGCCATTTGAGCCGTTCGCGCCGTTCCATAGTGCGTGAACGACCACGAAATCAGGTTTGTCAACTGCTTCTTGTTGATTACCTGATTGCGAAATACTTGCTTTTCTGTTTGCTCTGCCATCGGTTGCTCGCCTCTAGATTTATGATTTTGGAGTTGGGACTTGGGCTCTAGAAGATACTCTATCCAAAATCCCAATTCGCTCTAACCCACTACCGCATCCAGAACCGTCTTGTTGTAGATGATGCGTCCTGGCGTAGTCTTGACATATTGAGAGATGAGATTGCCGTCTTGGTCTTCCCGCACCCGACGATAGTTATAGAGTTTGGTCACGATGCCATCGGGCGATCGCTCTTCCTCAATCACTTCGTTATCGTCAACGTCCATCTCGACCTTGCCGTCAAAGCGAACCCAAACGTAGGCATGCAAATCAACAATATTCTGCTCGTAGGCATTGATCGCATCGTCTAAACTCGCAAAGTAACGCCCCACGCCTTTAGTGGCTCTGGGGTTTTCGGCGGTCAGGTAGTAGCAACCCAACACCATATCCTGGCTAGGCGTAATGATCGGACGACCCGTTGCGGGCGAGAGAATGTTATTCGAGGCCAACATCAGGAGCCGCGCTTCTGACTGAGACTCAATCGAGAGCGGCACGTGAACCGCCATCTGGTCTCCGTCAAAGTCCGCGTTAAACGCAGGACAGACTAAGGGGTGAAGTTGAATGGCACGCCCATCGACCAAAATTGGCTCAAAGGCTTGAATCCCGAGACGGTGTAGCGTTGGGGCACGGTTGAGCATCACCGGATGTCCTTCAATCACCTCTTCGAGGACATCCCACACGGTCGGATCGTTGCGCTGAATCAGCTTCTTCGCGGCTTTGATGTTATTGACCAAGCCTTGACGAATTAAACGGTGAATCACGAACGGCTGGAATAGCTCGATCGCCATTTCCTTAGGCAGTCCGCACTGGTGAATCTTGAGTTTCGGACCGACCACAATGACGGAACGTCCCGAGTAGTCAACCCGCTTACCCAAGAGGTTTTGACGGAAGCGACCCTGCTTTCCTTCAATAATGTCGGAGAGCGATTTGAGCGGACGATTGTTTGCACCCACCACGGTTCGACCGCGACGACCGTTATCAATCAGCGCATCCACCGCTTCTTGCAGCATCCGCTTTTCGTTTCGCACAATGATCTCAGGCGCAAGAATCTCTTGCAACCGAGCTAGACGATTGTTACGGTTAATCACTCGACGATACAAATCGTTCAAGTCAGAGGTAGCAAATCGTCCACCGTCAAGCTGTACCATCGGACGCAAATCAGGCGGAATCACCGGAATCACATCCAACACCATCCACTCCGGCAGCGATCCAGTGGCAATAAAGTTATCCAAAACCCGCAGTCGCTTGATCAACTTGGCCCGCTTCTGCCCTTTAGACACCGCAATTTCTTCACGCAGCCGCTCTGCTTCTTCGTCTAAGTTGATGTCCTGTAACAACTGCTTCAGCGCTTCTGCTCCAATTCCGACCTCGACTCCAGTCAGTTGAGAATCTTCGCTGTAGAGTTCGTCCTCAATTTCAATCCACTGATCTTCCGTCAGCAGTTGCTTGTAGGTCAAATTCTCTGCGTTGCCCGGATTCAGCACGACATAAGCGTTGAAGTAGACAATTTGCTCCACATCGCGCAATGGCATATCGAGCAAAATTGCCATGTAGCTGGGAATTCCTTTGAGATACCAAACATGTGCCACTGGGGCTGCTAATTTGATAAAGCCCATGCGATGACGGCGAACTCGCGATTCAGTCACTTCTACGCCGCATCGCTCACACACAATCCCCCGGTGGCGCACGCGCTTGTACTTACCACAGTGGCATTCCCAATCTTTTGCAGGTCCAAAAATGCGCTCACAAAACAAGCCATCCATCTCAGGCTTGAGGGTGCGATAATTGATTGTTTCTGGCTTGGTAACTTCGCCTACAACCTGCCCGTTAGGTAAAGTCCGTTCTCCCCATTGACGAATTCGTTCGGGAGATGCCAGACCGATTTTCACATAGTCAAACCGTTGCTCTAGCTTTGGCATCGCATCGTTTCCTTATATTCCGAGTGCAGCGAAAAAGGGGAATGAGAAGAAAAGGTGAGGGATAAAAAATTTCATCCCTCATTCCTTCCTAGTCTTCGTCGTCTTCTAGAGATTCCCTAGAGATCGACTCATAAGTTGGGCGAGACGGTGCGCGGCGATTGTTGACATCTGCCATCAGATCAACTTCCATGTCGCTGCTGCTGCCATCGTCCTTGGTTTCAACTTTATGAACAGCAACGTCGAGACAGAGGGACTGCAACTCTCGCATCAGTACCTTGAACGATTCCGGTGTGCCAGGGCGGGGAATCGCTTTGCCTTTCACGATCGCATTGAGTGCTTCGTTTCGTCCCTGCATGTCATCAGACTTCACCGTCAGCAATTCTTGCAGCGTATAAGCCGCACCAAATGCTTCGAGTGCCCACACTTCCATTTCTCCAAAGCGCTGACCGCCTTGCTGAGCCTTACCACCAAGCGGCTGTTGAGTCACGAGCGAGTAAGGGCCTGTTGAGCGAGCGTGAATCTTGTCGTCTACCAGGTGAACCAGCTTCAGCATGTAGGCTTTACCCACGGTGACAGGACGATCAAACGGATCGCCGGTTCGTCCGTCATACACCTGAATCTTGCCTGCATTATCAGGGTTGTAGAGCCACTTTCCATCCCGCCCTTCACTTGTCTCAAGCCGTGAATCCCGTGATTCTTGCAGCTTGCCGTGAACGGTTTCTCTCGACTTTTGCTCTCCGTGCATTTCATCAAAAGGAATAACCTTGAAGCGAGAATCGAGACATTCTGCTGCCCATCCCAGCAAGCACTCGTAGACCTGACCGACGTTCATCCGGCTCGGTACGCCAAGAGGATTCAATACAATGTCGATCGGGGTGCCATCGGGCAAGTAAGGCATGTCTTCAATCGGCAAAATCCGAGAAATAATCCCTTTATTGCCGTGGCGACCTGCCATCTTGTCACCAACTTGAATCTTCCGTTTCTGAGCCACATAGACGCGGACGACCATGTTGGCCCCCGGCGGCAATTCATCACCTTGCTCACGAGTAAACACCCGTACATCGACAATGCGACCTTTCTCGCCGTTGGGAACGCGCAGCGAATTGTCTCGCACATCTCGTGCTTTTTCACCAAAGATGGCACGCAACAGCTTTTCTTCTGGCGGCTGATCCGATTCTCCTTTCGGAGTCACTTTACCGACGAGAATATCGCCCGATTCGACAAAAGCTCCAATCCGAATAATGCCATTCTCATCCAACTGGCGCAGGGAGTCTTCCCCAACGTTCGGAATTTCGCGCGTGATCTCCTCAGGACCAAGTTTGGTTTGACGAGCCTCGATCTCAAACTTCTCAACGTGGATGGAGGTATAAACATCGTTATAAACCAACCGTTCGCTAATCAGAATGGCGTCCTCGTAGTTGTAGCCTTCCCAGGGCATGTAGGCCACGAGAATGTTCTGACCAAGGGCGAGTTCACCTCGTTCAGTAGCAGAACCATCTGCCAAGATTTCTCCTGCAACAACCTTGTCACCGACAAAGACGATCGGGCGCTGGTTGAGACAAGTATCTTGGTTCGATCGCTGATATTTCTGAAGCGAGTAGCTCAATTCTTTGCCCGAATCTGCGCTACGAACTTTGATAGTGTTAGCGTCCACATAGGTCACTTCTCCATCAGAGCGACTCACAATGACCATGCCGGAGTCACGCGCTGCTTGTGCTTCTAAGCCCGTTCCCACGAGAGGGCGCTCAGGGCGCAGTAAAGGAACTGCCTGACGCTGCATGTTCGACCCCATCAGGGCACGGTTTGCATCGTCGTGTTCCAAGAACGGAATCAGCGAGGTTGCAACAGAAATAATCTGCACGGGTGAAACAGCGACATAGTCTACTTCTTCAGGAGATGCTGTCGTGAAGTCTTGACGATAGCGAACTGCGATCGAGTCACCAAGAATTTTATTGTCTTCATCGGTGGTGATATCGCCTGCGGCCACCCGCAGATCATCTTCTTCATCCGCCGTCATATAGGCCGGAGCTTGATCTTTTAGCACACGCCCGTTTTCGACTTTGTAGAAGGGAGTCTCGATGAATCCGTAGGCATTGACACGGGCGTGAGTTGCCAACGAACCGATTAGACCTGCGTTTGGACCTTCAGGCGTTTCGATCGGGCAAATGCGTCCGTAGTGGGACGGGTGAATGTCTCGAACGGCAAATCCTGCCCGTTCACGAGTCAGACCACCGGGACCGAGAGCGCTAATGCGTCGCTTATGGGTCAATTCCGCTAGCGGATTGGTTTGATCCATAAACTGAGATAACTGCGAAGACCCAAAGAATTCTTTAATCGCCGCAACTAGTGGTTTTGGGTTCACTAATGAGGCAGGCGTTAGAGAATCGGAGTCCGAAACAGTCATCCGTTCACGAATGATTCGCTCTAAACGGTTGAGACCAACTCGGACTTGGTTTTGTAGCAGTTCACCGACCGACCGGACGCGACGGTTGCCCAAATGATCGATGTCGTCGATCATGCCGATGTCAAACTCTAAGTTGATCAAATAGTCGATCGAGGTGAGGATGTCTTGTGGTGTCAGAACGCGAATGGCTTCTGCAACGTTGAGGCGCAATTTCTTATTCAGCTTGTAGCGTCCGACTTTGCCCAAGTCGTACCGTTTCGGATCAAAGAATCGAGACTCTAATAGCTGAGCGCCGCCATTGACCGTTGGAGGTTCACCCGGACGCAGTTTTCGGTAAAGCTCTAGCAGCGCTTCTTCTTCACCGTACTGACCTTCTTTCTCAATTGTCTTCTGAAAATATTCAGGGTGACGCAGCGAGTCAAAAATTTCGTTGTCGCTCAGACCTAGAGCTTTGAGCAGCACCTGAGCCGACAGTTTACGAGTTTTGTCGATCCGCACCCAAACGAGATCATTCTTGTCGGTCTCAAACTTTAGCCATGCGCCACGGTTGGGAATTAGGCTCGCATTGTAGGTGCGGCGTCCGTTTTTATCTGTCTCCGACTTGTAGTATACGCCAGGACTACGAACAATCTGATTGACGATGACTCGCTCAGCACCGTTGATAATGAACGTACCGCGATCGGTCATCAGCGGCAGATCGCCAATGAAAACCTCTTGCTCTTTAATTTCTCCAGTTTCTTTATTAATCAGGCGAGTGGGCACATACATCTGTACCGCATAGGTGCTATCGCGACGTTTCGCTTCATCAACGTCGTATTTCGGGCGCTTCAGCTTATAGTCTTTTCCAATAAAGTGAAGCTCTAGCTTTCCGGTGTAGTCTGTAATGGGTGAAAAACTATCGAGTTCTTCGATCAAGCCTTCTTCAAGAAACCAACGGAAGCTCTCCCGTTGAATTTCAACCAAGTCAGGTAGAACAAAAGCGGGGGTGGTGTAGGTCTGCTCAGTCATGCGTCTCCTCTGAAGGGTCACGCCCAGCGCGAATCCCAGATTTTACGGTATTTGCAAAAATATGTCAATGCAAAAAGTTTGGAGTTCCTAACGAATTCCAAATTTACGAAATATTCGAGTTCAGGTGGTCAGTAGCCAGGGGAGCCTCCAAGATTTCCAACAAGTTTGGAAGAAAGATGTGAGTTGAGCATCGTCGCCACTGGCACTTGCGAAGCTAATCGCTTTGGAAGATCAAGCTTTGATGGAAGAGATAAAGCTAAAAAAACGGTTGGCATTCGGACATTTGGCTGCACTCCTCCCATTATGGCGCAGAATTTACAATTTGTGGGTTGACGAATCAGGAAACTTATGTGATCAGAGTGTTCGAAATTTCGAACGAGATGCTGTAATTTTAGGGAGCGGCTAGTCCAAACAAAGCGCAGGCATTTTGAGTGGTCTGTTCTGCAAGTTGTTCTAGGGGAACGTTGCGCAGCGCTGCCACTTGTTGAGCCACGTACTGAACATAAGAGGGTTCATTTCGCTTTTCTCCTCGTTTTGGCACTGGCGAGAGGAAGGGACAGTCCGTTTCGATCAAGATGCGATCGCTCGGAACAATCCTAGCCGACTGGTGAATCTGCTTAGCGTTCTTAAAAGTGACCGTCCCGCTAAAACTGACATACAGCCCCAGATCGAGAAACCACTGAGTTTCTGTTGGCGTGCCGCCCCAGCAGTGCATGACGCCATTCACCGATCCGTGATCCTGCCACCATCGCCGCAACACCTCTGCCATCGTTTCGGCAGCATCGCGACAGTGAATAATGACAGGCAAGTTCAGTTGATGCGCGATCGCAAGGTGGGCTTGAAAGGATTCAATCTGCTGGTCTCGGTTCTCCGCTTTAAAGAAATCCAGCCCCGTTTCACCAAGAGCAACAACCCGCACATCAGATTGAGCCAATGTCAAAATTTCTTCCTTCGTTGAATCGGGCGACCACTTTTCCTCGACATCGAGTGGATGTAATCCCACCGCAAACGAGAGTTCGGAGAAGCGATCGGCAAGACTCTGAATGGTTGAAAATTCGGACGGCTCAACACACGAATGAATCAACCGGACAACGCCTGCCTCACGCCAACGAGTCGCGATCGCATCTAGATCCGGCTGAAACGCCTCGAAATTAATGTGAACATGGGTGTCAATCAGGTGCATTGGAAACGGGTGTCAAGAAGCAAAGTGTGGAGACGGGCACTTGAAACCCAACCCAATCAAAACTTAGGAAGCGGTTGTCGCTTCGTGCTGCTTCAATACGCTTGCCAAACGCGACTTTTTGCGCGCGCCATTGTTAGTGTGCAGCACACCGCGCTTCACAGCTTTATCAATCTTGGAGAAAGCCGCAGACATCGTAGACTGAACTTCCTGCATCGCTTCAGGAGACGGTTGAGCGGAGTATTGGCTCACTGCCGTCAGATATTTCTTTGTCAGCGTTCTGACAGCCGACTTATACGCCTTGTTGCGTAAGCGATTGCGTTCCGCAATCAGGACACGTTTTTTTGCAGACTTAATATTAGCCACGGTTATCTCAGAACTCTACTTAAAATGTAGGTGGATACAAAATCGTCAGATAAAATACTATAACATCTAGCGCCAGCAATCGCATGATCCCCTAAAAATCCGAGTTAGGCTAGACAGCATATCCAGATAAAGCTAGATACAATAGTAGTTGTGGGCTAACTCAGGGCACAACCAAGACCGCTCAATTCTTCAGACGAGTTTTTTCTCAAGACGGACACTGCAAAACTCCATGCTGCGAATCATTACTCAGTGGACTGAGGCGAAAGCCGAACTGCGACGGATTTGCGATCGCACTCATGACGATCAAGTTATGCACAAGGAAGCGACTGTCCGAGAGGTGTTGCAAGCTGTGAAGCGGCAAGGCGATCGGGCAGTGCTAGAGTACACCCTAGAGTTTGACCAGCAGCAACTCGCGCCTGAAGATCTGCGGGTGGGTTCTGCTGAAATTGATGCTGCCTATCAGCAGGTGTCTCAAGAGTTTGTTGAGGCAATTCGGCTAGCAAAACAGCAAATCGAAGCGTTTCATAAGCAGCGTGTGCCCAAAAGTTGGGTTCACTTTGGCGATGACGAAATTGTTTTAGGAAAGCGTTACACACCTGTGGATCGGGCGGGCTTATACGTCCCAGGCGGAAAAGCGGCGTATCCCAGTACTGTTTTGATGAATGCAGTCCCGGCTAAGGTTGCTCAGGTTCCGAGAATTGTTATGGTGACGCCTCCCGGAAAAGATAAAACGGTTAACCCCGCCGTTTTAGTTGCGGCACACGAAGCAGGAATTACTGAGATCTATCGAGTTGGCGGGGCGCAAGCGATAGCTGCCCTTGCCTATGGAACGGAATCAATTCCTAAAGTGGACGTGATTACAGGCCCAGGAAACATTTACGTCACGTTGGCAAAAAAATTAGTCTACGGAACAGTTGGCATTGACTCTCTAGCAGGTCCTTCTGAAGTTTTGGTAATTGCTGACCATACGGCAGAGCCAAGCCACGTGGCGGCGGATCTATTAGCCCAAGCCGAGCACGATACGATGGCAGCGGCGATTTTGATTACGACGGATGCCACGATCGCCCGGAAGGTGGTGGATGAAGTGGAGCGGCAGCTAGTTGATCATCCCCGAAAACTGCTGACCGAAAAAGCGATCGCTCACTATGGCTTGATCATCACCGTCGATTCGCTCAAAGCGGCAGCGGAGCTATCGAATGATTTTGCCCCCGAACATTTAGAACTCGAAGTGGAAGATCCGTGGAGTTTGCTTCAAGACATTCGCCATGCTGGGGCAATTTTCCTGGGAGATTCGACGCCTGAAGCGGTGGGAGACTATTTAGCCGGACCTAATCACACGTTGCCCACGTCTGGGTCTGCTCGCTATGCCTCTCCGCTTGGTGTCGAGACATTCTTGAAGCACTCTAGTTTGATTCAATACTCTCCGACGGCTTTGCAGAAGGTGGCGAACGCCGTTGATACGCTGGCAACGGCAGAAGGACTGCACTCTCACGCTAATTCTGTGCGGATTCGGATGCGGGGCAATTTGAATCCCGAAGCTTAACTATTGCACGGGTAGGTGGTCATAAGTGGGGTGGCAGGATCGCAATGATTTTGACATGTCAATAATTTAGCGATCTACTACAACAAGAATCAGATCAAATCTCGCGATTTTCGCCGCCCTATTTTACTTTGTTGCACGGGAAGCTACCACATCCTCTTCAGAGTTGAGATGTGTGGAGTGGTTAAAAAGCAGTCAGCTCGTCGCTTCAATCGATCCTTCTTGTGGAGCAATCACGATAAGACATCCTTTCTGTTCTCAGTGAATGTTGACTTGGCCTGTCAACGCATTCGTACAAATGTTGATTTAACTATCAACGTTTACGGGCAATATTTACGGGTTTCTTATCCTCTAACAGATTGAGCGTATGGGAAGAGCAGGAAAAGCCCCCAAACAGTGGCAGCATATGAAGTTAGCCAGAATAAATTAGCTGTCGTTTTAGATGTAGATCGTGCTGTTGTGAATCGCTGGTTTCACGAGCAAGTCGATTCAAGCGCGGAAACGGTTGCAGATACTGTCAAAGCTTTTATCTTAAAAGTATCGATGCTGCTGCTGAAGAATTTATTGAGGTATATCTGGGTAATTCGATGCAAGATGATGGCCCACTGACGATCTAGTCGCTTGAACTCCTAAATACTGGTGTAGAGTCAAGTCAAGAGTTCAACTATTGGCACTAGACAGAATCAGCAAATCAAGGCTCGACGCAGAGAGAGGGCAAATGCTAAATACCATTTTGATTGCTTTGGATATTCATGCGGATGCTGCGGTTTCTCCGGATTCGCGCTCTGCGCTAACCGCTTCAGAATCTCGTCCTACGTCACTCCATCAGCGCTTGGCAGAGCCGACTACGACGAACGCTCTTTCAGATCAACTGCTTGAAACATTGCAGCACCTCCAGCTTCAGCCCAGTACGAAGGTTGTCTTATCGCATATTGTGCCAGCAATTGAAAGCGAAGTAGAGATCAGTGCCGATCGCCCTCAAGCAGACTTAGAAAGTTTTCCTTACGCTCAAATAGAGAAACAGCTACAGGCATATCAACAGCAACTGCCTTATGAAAGCGATATCGAGATTGTCACGGGTGATCCGATCGAGGAAATTCTGCGATTAGCAAATATTCATAGGGTGGATCTCATCATTATCGGTAGCCGAGGATTAACAGGAATGCAGAGAATTGTGCTTGGCTCGGTGAGCAGCCAAATTGTGGCAGACGCGCCCTGTTCGGTGTGGGTGGTGAAAGGGATTAGGGATGAGGGATGAAATAGAGTTTCAGCTTTAATTTCTTAACGCTAAAGAGAACCTTAAAACCTCCAAAATCGGCTGTTGCATCCCTCCTTGCGACGCAGGTCGAAGACCTCCCTTTTGATCTATGCCATCACCATGCCGCCATCTACATTTATCACTTGTCCCGTGATGTAACCCGCTGCTGGAGCCGCTGCTAAAAATTGAATCATTCCCGCCACCTCTTCAGGCTGACCGTAGCGATTGAGCGGAATCAGGTTTAGAATGCCTTCCGCCTTCAAATCGGCGGTCATGTCGGTCGAAATAAATCCTGGAGCAACCGCATTTACGGTAATGCCGCGACTCGCAAGTTCTCTTGCCACCGTTTTAGTAAATCCAATCACTCCTGCTTTCGCGGCACTGTAATTTGCTTGTCCAGCATTGCCCATTTGACCAGCAACTGATGTGATGTTAACGATTCGACCAGAGCGCTGTTTCAGCATAATTTTGCTGACGGCTTTCGTACATAAAAACACGCCCGTTAAGTTCAGATCGATCACGGCTTGCCATTCTTCGGGCTTCATGCGCAGCAACAGGGTATCGCGAGTGATGCCCGCATTATTGACTAAAACATCGATTCTTCCCCACTTCTCCATCGTGGCATCGATTAAAGCATCAACCTGATCGACTTTCGAAACATCCGCCGCGATCGCGATCGCTTGCCCGTCCATCGCCGTAATTTCCTCTACAACGCCCTCTGCCGCACCGCTCGAACTTGCGTAATTCACAACGACCTGTGCGCCTTCTGCTGCAAGAGCTAGGGCCGTTGCACGTCCAATACCTCGTGATGCTCCGGTGACGATCGCGACTTTTCCTTGCAACTGTTGGAGTGCTGCTGGCAATGCTTCCATAGAGAGTGTCCCGATAAGTATGCGAATCTCATGATACTAGGGACAGGGGAGACAGAAAACTAGAAGACGATAACGAACAGAATTCGCAGTATCATGATCCCCAGAAATGTTAGTCGTGTTGTAGACCTATGGTTGAACGATCGCATCGTTCTTGTAAAGATGCACTTAATTGCATCTTCATCCAACACCGCATCGAAGCTGATCAATAGTTCTATAACACTATGAAACGCTTTAGGCGCTCTTATAAGCTCCCTTCTTCTATCCCAAGGCAGATTTAAAATTTTTTGAAAAGATGATTAAGTCGAGAAATCAAGTTGGATTTTTTGGGGATGCAGAGTAGGATCGCATCTATTGCACGGTTGTATCAAAGCCAGGGCAATAAACTGCCGTTACTGATAAATTATGACCAGAAATCGCGGTGTTCCAAATCGGATTCCAAAATCGTCAGACCGACGCTTATTAAGGCAGGGGAATTCGCGACGGAACGTGCGTTCTGAGTCAGAAGCAGCTCAGCCGCCATTAGACTCAAAGGCTTCTGGTCACGCCATTCAAATGAAACTAACTCACCGGGGCAACCGATTTGAAACTGCGTCTGATACGGCTCGCAAGTGGCTAACCAGCGATTGGAAAATTCCGGTCACGCTCAGTCTAGCCGTCACAGGAGGATTAACGGCACTCTCGATCGGATTTTTGCTAAAGTTGCCTGCTGTCCCTAACTGTCCCTCTATTTTTTGGCCCCTCGCTTCTGGCTCGTTGCGCTTGCATTGCGCTCAGCTTGCCGCCGGAAAACGGACAGCAAACGATCTGTTAGAAGCGATCCGTCTGCTCAACACGTTGTCGCCGGATCATCCGCTATATGATGAAGCGACGCGCATGATCGGGATGTGGTCAAAAGACATTCTTGATCTAGGTGAAGAAGCCTTTAATGCTGGAAAACTAGACGAGGCCATTAGTACCGCGAAGAAGGTTCCTCAGCAGTCTATTGTACGGGCTGAAGTAGAGGGAAGAATTAAGCGCTGGCAAGGCATTTGGGCAAAAGCTGAGAAAATTTATCGTGGTGCAGAAGACGCGCTCCGGGCGGAAAACTGGCGTCAGGCATCGACGAATGCATCTCGGCTGTTGTCGATTGACAACGTATTCTGGCAGACCACCAAGTATCAGGAATTAGCTGAGAAAATTTCTATTACCCGCGACGATATTTCAAAACTGGCAAAGGCGAAAGATTTACTCGCTCAAGGAGGCTTGAAGAGTCTTCAGGAAGCCGTCAAGCTGGCGTCTGAAGTGCAGGACAAAAGCTATGTCTATCAAGCGGCTCAAGAGGTGCTGGCAAAAACGGGGCACAAGCTGTTTGAGTTGGCCGAAGCAACAATTAAGCAACGAGATTTGAATGGCGCACTGGACATCGTGAAGCAGATTCCGGCAGCCGCCAAGTTACAAAAGGAAACTGAGGATTTTGAAAAGCTCGCGATCGCTCAGTCCAGAACGTGGAGTGGTAACGAAGCGGACTTTGATTCTGCGATCGCAACGGCTCAAGGCATTGCCGCAGGTCGTCCACTTCATGCGCAAGCGCAGCTGTTGATTGAGCGTTGGCAGCTAGAAAAAGGCGATTTGGCACAACTTAACCGGGCTAGAGAGTTAGCTCAGTCAGGTCGCCCGGAGGATTTGCAGGCTGCGATCGCAAACGCCGCTCAAATCCCTAGCTCAAATCCTCGCTCTGCCGAAGCCCAAAAACTCGTCAATCAACTGACTACTGATGTCCAGACCAAACAAGACCGCCCAATTTTAGAGCGAGCCGAACAACTGGCAGGTGCAGGAGATTTGGCATCGCTTGAGAGCGCGATCGCCCAAATTGATCGCATCGGTTCTGGACGGGCGCTCTTTGCCGAAGCTCAAGATCGACGGCAGCAATGGCGGCGGCAGATTCGGCAAATTGAAGAGCAAGAACGGGCGCTAGCCGCCCCTCCTCCGAGTCAGGCCCCAATCGCATCTGCTGCGGGCGTAAATGGGTTGTCGCAAGATCCACAGTCGATTCAGAGTCAAGAAATACAGGCGGATCAACAAACATTAGAGACCGCTCGCAAAGCAGCAAATGGCGGCACGATCGATGACTATGCTAACGCCATCCGGTTAGCCGATAGTGTGCCTTCAACAAGCTCAATTCGGGGTCAGGCTCAGGAGTTTATGAATCAACTGAGTCAGCAAATGTATGTCGCTGCCCGCAGTCAGGCAGATTTCGATATGTTAGGCGCGATCGCGTCAGCAGAAAAAGTTCCGCCGGGAACCGATTCCTATGCTCAAGCTCAACAGCTTGTGCGATCGCTAAAACGGAGTTTAGGCCAGTAATTGCTTCAAAAAAGTAATTGCTCCAAAAAATTAGAGGCGCAATTGCTTCGTAAGCAATCGCGCCTCTGACATTACAACATTATCTTTAAGCGCCCATTAGCCTCAAACATCAGGGGTTGGAGCACGGTTAATCGTCGGCGCTAGAAAGGCAACCAGTGCCCCGATCGCAAATCCTGAAATATTACGAACCAACGGCAGCCATTCAGACGTTCGGCTAACAACCGGGCCAATGCCAAATGCGAGAAATAAAATTCCCCACAACGGCGAAAAGATCAGCGCCCACTGCCAAGCAAAGACTTGACCTTCTTTACGGGGCATTCCTGCAAATCCGAAAATCACACCGCCGAGCGTCGAAGTAATTAGGGTTAAAACCCACTGCTCTCTTGGCAAGCCCGGAACAACGTTACATCCGCCTTGCCGCAAACAGCCTTGTACCGATTCGAGAGCTTGAATAATAGACTGGTCTTCGCCATGCTCCCGGACAAAGAACTGATTTCCAAATCGAGTTTGTAACTCGATCCAGAAGGTTCGAGACAGTAATGGATAGAGATCATCTCCAACACTAAAGTTTAGAATGTTGCCGCCCCGCGAATCTGCAACCAGCATGACGCTTTTGTCATCAAGTCCCCAAAATTCCTTAACTGCCCTTCCAGGAGTGCGATCGAACTGCGTCAGAACCCGCAACTTCCAACCTGTTTCTGCTTCAAACTCAGACAGGTTTTTAGAGAGGTTCTCTTCTTGAATCGAGGTTAGAGCATTGGCTAAATCAATAACGTTTGTGGGCTTGTCCGGCAACAAGTCCGGGTTGTTGAATGCCTGAGCCGCAGGTGCGATCGACCAAACAGAAATAAGAACCAGAAAAGCCGCAAGTCCTTGGATTAAGCGGCGTGCCCATAAGTTTTGCATTAGTTGTTGCTTCACGACGACCTTAAAAGAACCATCAATAAACAAAATAAAAGCCTGAACAGGATTACTAAAACGTGATGTCTTTTAGCTTACCATTCGTTACATTTGTTAACCATACTCTAATATTACGAATATTACAGAGAATTAACAGACCGGGTATGAGGAATTGGAGACTGAAAAACAAGAAGGGCATCCCACCAAGGACACCCTCTGTTTAAAAGTAAATGTTAAAAGTAATGCTATGAACTCATTCCTCCTCTCGTTCTCGCTCACCGAATGCTGAATTTGCCGCCGAGGAATCTTAGAAGCATTAGAGCGAGCTGCTCGCGCTAATACTCATTCTCTCGTTGAGCAGGTTGGAGATCGGGAGAACGAGTCGAGTCTTGATTTTCAGAAATCCCATGATTTCTATTGTTTAAATTCTGCTCAGCTTGAAGCAGTTGCTCATCTAATGGCTCATCTACTAGATCATCTAAATCGTCGTAGTCCTCTAGCTCTAGGTAGGGCGGCTCAAAATCAGAATCATCTCGATAACGCTCTCGTTGGGAAGAACGTTGCGTTTCTCTGATTAACTCAGAACGACTTGAGGGTAAGCGGGGCGAGTTGCGATTGGCTTTGCCAAGCTCCGAAGGATCGCTAGGGAATTCGGCGCGTCGAGACTGGGAAGCAGTTGTCCCTGGCGGTTGAGTAAAGGTACGCCACGCCGTTTTTACTCCTGCCAAAACACTCCGGCTAGTCACTTGAGCCTTCTGAACCTGCTGTTTTACCCCAGTAATACTTTGATCAACTTGCTTGACCACTTGTCCTGCACTCTGAACGCCCTGACTCATATCATCGGTCAACTCGCTCACTTCTAGACCCGTTAACCGCATTGCTTCTAATGTCGGCGGCAACTCTCGATTGAGTGTGTCAAATAGCTTCTCAGCGCTGCGAGCCGCCCTACCGAGTTCTTGCAGCGCAGGCACAGCAACAATTAGGACAGCCGTAAGGCTAACTGCCACTAAAAGAATAGATAATCCTAGCCAAAAGATGGGATCAATCACCAGCATGTGCCTATCGCAAACGATCGCGCAGGGGAGGTTGAGAGTCAGATTTTCGCTCAGCATCGCGATTGAGCAACTGATCTTCACGAGTGGCTTCGACGCCTGCTGAAATGGCTTCTCGCAAGCGACCTAATGTTCCGTCCCAGTTTCGCATTGCCGTTTCAGACAAGCGATCGGCTTGAAGTTGAACGGTGGTAGATAAATCTTCCGCTAAATCAGGAAGGGCATCTGCCGATTTTTTGAGCAGTTGCCGCGTTTCTTGCCCCGTTCGAGGAGTCGCCAATATTCCAGCGATCGCGCCGATCGCGGCACCCACGATCATGCCTCCTAAAAACGCTCCAGACCGATTGTTTGACATATCCCGTTTCCTTCCTTAACTCAGCCAAATTGTGCTTCTGGGTGCAAACCTACTTCATGGAGCTTATCTTATTCTGCCAGATCCAAACGATCTAGCTTCGATACCTCCGTCTTGCAGCAGATTTTCTAATGCGGAGAGGCAGCAGCCCACGGGTTAACAGGGTTTGACTCAGGTCAAGCAGAGCCAGCGCTTGTTTCGCTTGACGAACCTTTGGTTGAAGTTGCTGATAGGTTCGACGCAGTTCTTGAGTGCTAAGTTGCCCCCGTAAAATCGCTTCAGGGGCTTTGTGCAGAACCCGGTGAGTATTGCGCTCTGCCACTGTTAGAGCATCAGCAGCTTGAGAGAATGCTTGACGTAGCCGCCAAACTTGCCAAGTCAGGTAGAAGCCTAATAGCGCGATCGTCAGGTTAATGACTACAACTACCATGACCATAAGGTGTCTCTCTAGGTAGGTTAAAGATCCATAGGTTAACGCTCCATGATTTAGAAATCGCATGATTTAAAGATCATGGGTTTAGCTCATCGCCCATTGGTTCCTTCTCATAATAGCTGTGGCTTTGAGAGTCCGACCGAGACTAAAGACAAATTTGATGAGACAAATTCAATTTTTACAGGTAAAAAGATATTGCCAAAGCAGTGCTATCTCAGTAGCGCTCAGTATCATGAGGAACTTGTGAATGCTGGTCTGTAAAGGATTTTCACTCCTTAATCTGTAATCTGCGCTGAGACAGGTTCAGCGACCTCTGTGTAGAACATTTCTGTGTAGAACATCGTATATTCGGAACGTTTGAGTTATGGTACAGTCCCCGTCATCTGCCCTTTATGTCAATCCAGCCAGCGGTAATGATAGCGCCGCAGGAACTCAGGCTGCGCCTTTCAAAACAATTGCCCGTGCGCTTCAACAAGCCAGATCTGGCATTATTCAGCTTGCGCCCGGAACCTATGATGTATCGAGTGGCGAAGTGTTTCCGTTGGTAATTCCGAGCGGTGTCACGGTGGTTGGCAATGAATCAGCTAAGGGGAATGGCATTCTAGTTAAGGGCGGCGGAATCTATGCCAGCCCAACTTTCGCCGGACAAAATGTGACGTTTCGGATGGAAACGAATGCCCAGTTGCGCGGGGTTACGGTGACGAATCCCAACACGCGTGGAACTGGGGCTTGGATGGAATCGACAGCTCCCACGATCGCAGGCTGCACCTTCACTGAATGCAAGCGAGAAGGCGTGTTCGCAACGGGCAGCGCCAATCCGATCGTGGTGGATTGCGTATTTATCAGAAACGACGCGAACGGGGTGTCGATCGTCCGCAATACAAAGGGAGAATTTCGGCGCAACGTCTGTCAGAACACCGGATATGGATTCGCGATCGGTGATAATGCCGCTCCGTTGCTGATCGACAATCGCATTTCTGAGAACCGCAATGGCATTGTCCTCTCTCGATCTGCCCGTCCAGTTTTACGCAACAACATCATCGAAAAAAGTACTGAGAGTGGCTTGGTGGCGGTAGAAAGCTCAGTGCCAAACTTAGGCAGTCCTCAAGATCCGGGCGGGAATATTTTGAGAGATAACGGCGAGTTTGATCTCCAGAACGCGACAAATCCACCGATTACGATCGCATCTGTCGGCAATCAACTCAACCCTGCCAAGATTTCTGGTCCTGTAGATTTATTGGTTAGTCAAGTTCCGACCCCAACGCCCACACCTAGTCCGACCCCTACTCCTAGCCCGACCCCTACTCCTACTCCGACCCCGGCTCCTAGTCCGTCTCCAACTCCGATTCCCGTCCCAACTCCAACCCCTACACCGACCCCGACACCTGCTCCATCCGGTGAATTAGCGGATATTCGTGGACATTGGGCAGAAAGCTTTGTTCAAGGATTGATCAGCCGAGGATCGATTAGCGGTTTCCCAGATGGCACGTTTAAGCCTGAATCTCCTCTGACTCGTGCAGAATTTGCTGCGATCGTGTTCAAATCCTTTGATCTGCCGTTCAAACAGGAAGCTCCTAATTTCTCTGATGTCCCGCAAAACTACTGGGCGTATGAAGCGATCAGGCGAGCGAGCCGAATGGGCTTCATTACCGGGTTTCCGGATGGATCGTTTCGCCCAGGATTAAATATCACGCGGGTTCAAGCCTTGGTTGCTCTGGTGAATGGATTGGGGTTAAGTGGTGGAACTCCGTCAAATTTGGGGCTGTATCGCGATCGCGAGCAAATTCCCAGCTATGCCGTAGATAAAGTGGCAACGGCAACGCAGCGCCGTTTGGTGGTGAATTATCCGAATGTGGCTCAGCTAAAGCCGTTGCAAGATATTACTCGCGCTGAAGTGACAACATTTATCTATCAAGCTTTGGTGGCGAGCAATAAAGCAACTGCGATCGCATCCAATTACATTGTCAATCCTGATACCTCAACAACAGCATTCGTTGACATCAACACTCATTGGGCAAAAGATTTTATTCTTGGTCTCTCCAGTCAAAATTTTATTCAAGGCTTTGCAGACGGAACGTTTAAGCCTGACACACCCATGACTCGCGCTCAATATGCCACACTTCTTGCCAAAGCCTTTAACCCAACCCCAAAACGGCAGGCAGCTACCTTCTCCGATGTTCCAGGGAATTTTTGGGCGAAAGGAGCCATTGAACAAGCCTACCGAGCAGGGTTCATCTCTGGTTTTCCGGATGGAACATTCAAGCCTAACCAGAATGTAACTCGCCTGCAATTAGTGCTGTCATTGGTGAGTGGGTTTGGGCTGACCCCCGCTAGTCCAAACGTGCTGGCGATTTTTGACGATCGCACTGCCATTCCATCCGCGTTTCAAGATCGCGTGGCGGCGGCAGCTCAAGTCGATATCATTGTGAACTACCCCAATCAACGCCAGTTTAATCCCAATCGAGAAGCCAGCCGCGCGGATGTGTCGGCAATGGTCTATCAGACTCTGGTGCGAGACGGACGGGTGGCTGCGATCGATTCGCCTTATGTCGTAACTGTCTGAAGCGGCGGTGGCTCAATGTTAAGAAGCTAGACAAATATAAATCGCCTGGAAGTCCACAATGTGCGCCTCTCCGGGCGATTTAGCCAATGCTAATTTTCGTTATGACGTTTTGTAAAGTTCCCTGAGATGGGAGAATAGATTTCAACGTATTGCGATCGCATCACTATGGCTAAAATCCAATTTTCTCAAGGCATTGACGAAGAAGTAATTCCTGATGTGCGTCTAACCCGTGCCAAAGACGGCAGCAACGGAACGGCAACATTCTATTTTGATAGACCCAAAGCCTTGGAACTGACAAGCACTGACAGCATCACGGGCATGTACATGATCGATGAAGAAGGCGAAATCGTTACTCGTGAAGTCAATGCCAAATTTGTCAACGGGCAGCCGACTGCACTTGAAGTGCTTTATCTCATGAGATCGGTCCAAGAGTGGGATCGATTTATGAGATTTATGGAACGCTACGCTGAGCAAAACGAGCTAGGCTTCTCCAAATCTAGCTAAAGGAATGGCACATCCTCATCCTGATGCGCCCGATCGCTCGATCTGCTGCGCCGTGATTACAGTGAGCGACACTCGAACGCCTGACACCGATCGCAGTGGTCAACTCATTCAGCAGGTCTTAACGGAAGCAGGTCATGCGATCGTTCATTACGCGCTGGTCAAAGACGAACCGGATCAAATCCGCGCTCAACTCGTCGCCTTGAGTGCTGACCCAAGGTTAGAAGCCCTAATTTTTAACGGTGGAACTGGGATTGCGCCAAGAGATACAACCTTTGACGCAATCGCAGGTCTGCTCGAAAAAACGTTGCCTGGATTTGGTGAGCTTTTTCGGATGCTGAGCTATGAAGAAATTGGCTCACGCGCGATCGCTTCACGCGCGATCGCGGGCATTTATGGAGGCAAACTCGTCTTCTCCATGCCCGGTTCGTCCAATGCCGTGAGACTTGCAATGGAAAAATTAATTCTTCCAGAACTGGTTCACCTAGTCACACAGCTAAACGACGAACACTAAAAATCCCCTTCTTCTAGGTTTAGAGAAAGGGGATTAAAGCTCTTCTCAACCTACTTATTTAACATTTAAGCTTTGCTGAGCAGTCTGCTTCATCATTGGCTTAGCTAATGCCGTGCGCTGAATCACAGAAATAGCACGGGCATACTGCGGATCTTGCGGTGTGCCGATCAGCTTAGGATTCGAGCTTAAGAATTTTTGTTGCGCCTCAGACAACTCAATCTTGACATCAGGAGTTACCCCTTTGTGACTAATGTCGGTTCCTTTAGGCGTGTAGTAGTGAGCGATCGTCACCGCTAAACCAGAACCATCCGACAAGGAGTGGACAGACTGCACCAGCGCTTTTCCAAAGGTTTGGCTACCAATGATGGTTGCACGTTGATTGTCTTTTAGCGCTCCGGTCACAATTTCACTAGAGCTTGCCGATTGACCATTGACCAAGACGGCTAATGGCAGCTTGGTCAATGCCGTATTACGAGCCGTAAACTCTTCGCTGCCGCCCTGACGATTCACAGTTTTAACGATCGCGCCTCGATCCATCCACATGCGGCTAATTTCGATACTCGATTGCAGCAAACCACCCGGATTTCCGCGCAGGTCTAGCACAAAGCCATCGACCTTCTGAGTCGATAGATCCTGAATCGCCCGACGCATCTGGGCAGAAGCATGACTGCTAAATTCGTTCAATCGAATGTAACCAATCCGATTTTTGCCTTCTTGCTTGAGGCTATAGCGGACAGCTTGCAATTCGATTCTCGCTCTCGTAATGGGCAGATCGAATGCACTGGCATTCCGTCCAATTTTCAGCGTTACCCTAGTTCCAACTTCCCCACGAATCAGGTTTGACGCATCTTCAACGGTCATTCCTTTTGTGGCTTTGCCGTTGATCGCCAAGATGCGATCGCCCGATTTAATGCCTCCCTTAAACGCCGGGGAGTTCTCGATCGGCTCGACAACGGTTAATTCCTTTGTCTTTTCGTTGAGTTCTAGCCGAATTCCAACCCCGGACAATTCCCCAGAAGTCTGACTGCTTAACGATTCAAACTGCTTTGGATCCATAAAGCGCGTGTAGGGGTCGTCCAGCTTTTTCAGCGCGTCTCGCAGCGCATCATATGCTTGCTGACGAGACGTGTAATTTTTGCTGAGTAACTCCTGACGAATCGTTGACCAGTTGTTTTTATTAAACGTTCCGTCTACGTACTCGCGATTGACGATCTGCCATGCCTCATCAAGTATTGCCTTGGGGCTATCTTGCAGTGCGGCGCGGACCGAACGACCAGGACCAAACAGAGTTGTGGTAGCTGTAGCGGCGATTACACCACTGCAGAGGGCTACTTGGAGAAGCGAGGGTCGATTCATTGAGGGTGGTGCTGATTTTAAGGTGGACAGCTACATACAGATGAATTCAAGATGTCCTAGCAAATTTAGTCAGTCTCGCAAAAGGTTTGGAAGATACTAACTACTTCAGTTAGAACGTATGACTATCAGTATGACCGAAAATATTAAGGGTGCGGAGCAAAAAAGACCGCAATTTGACGGAGAAGAGTATGAACAGAGTACACAGGTGACGTGGAGGGATTGTGACAGTTTCAGGACACTTTACAAAGTGTCTTGGCTGCAAGAGTAATGTAGCTCAATCTGACGCAAATCGCACACGGTGATTGCAGTCTTCACAACAATTGCATCAAATCCGGGCATATTAACCAAAATATTTGCCTCATTTAATTCAATTTGTTGCGAGGTTGCCCTGTGGAGTTTAGTGTTAGGCCGTCTGTTCTTACCGTTGTCAAAGTTGGGATCAGCGTTGGGTTGCAGGGCGCGATCGCTCTGTCTGCGATCGCGGGGATCATCTCTATGCAACGCACACAGCTTCAAAAACCATCACTTTGGGTGGAAAATCCGGCGCAAGCGCAAAAACAGGAATCGCTGCGATTAGATCTATTGAGCAAAGCGCCGAGCTTCGGGTTTGACAATCTGATCGCAGACTGGGCGTTTCTCAATTTTTTGCAATATTACGGAGATGAAGAGGCGCGATCGCAGACGGACTATTCTCTTAGCCCAAAGTATTTTGATATTGTGACGCAGCGCGACCCGCGTTTTGCCGACACCTATCTCTTTCTATCGGGCACAGTTTCTCACCAGATAGGACAACCCGAACAAGCCTTGACGCTGATGCAACGCGGAATGAAGACGCTATCACCGCAAATTAACTCGAAAGCGTTTGCGGTTTGGCGGTTTGCCGCTCTAGATCAACTGTTGCTGTTAGGAGATGTTCCAGGCGCAATTCATTCTCTAGAGATGGCGTCGAATTGGAGCGCTCAGACGCAGGAGTATCGAGACCTTGCCCCTGTTTTTAAGGGATCAGCAGCGTTTCTAAAAACAGATCCTGATAGTAAGCTGATCCGCTTTCAGGCATGGGCGGCGGTGTACATGCAAGCCGGAGCAATGGGCGATCGCAAAACTCAGGCGCGAGCAAAACAAGAAATTTTAGCGCTGGGAGGAGTGGAAAAAGTTGATGAAAAAGGACGACCTATCTTTACGCTTCCCCAAGCGGCTCAGACTCCAAAAAAGCAGACTGAAACGCCTTAGACTGCTTCCGGTGCTGGGGACGGGACTGCTGCTCTGGTTTGCCTCAGTTTGGCTCTCGCTTTGGTTGGCGGCTTCACGTCCGGTCGATGTAGTGTTGGTATTGGGCGGCAGCGTTCAGCGAGAGATCGCCGCCGCGCAAATAGCAAAGCAATCGCCCACGACGCCGATTCTAATCTCTCAAGGTTCCCTTGATCCTTGCATTCGCTCCATATTTCAGCAGGCTGAAGCGCCAATGGAACGGGTTTGGCTAGAGAAGTGTGCCCAATCGACGTTTGACAATTTCTGCTTTAGCATTCCAACCCTCCGCCAGTGGAAAGCTCGTCATGTAAAACTGATGACCTCCAAAACCCATCTGCCAAGAGCGATGTGGTTAGCGCAAATTCTGCTTGGCTCTCATGGGATTTGGGTAGAATCTGCGATCGCCGAAGAACCAGGCATTCCTGGTAATCGAGAATTTGCTTGGAAGACAGGATTAGATGTCGGTCGGAGTTTAGTTTGGGCGTTGGTGAGCCAGGTTTATTCGCCAAACTGCTCAAACATGGTTCGGCTCCGCGACGTTAATTCGAGCGATTGGTCACCGCAAGGGTATACCTGTGAGCGGCAAGGGCGGCGCTCAAGCGAACCTAACCGTTTAAGATCTGCTCCATCATCCGATTAGCTTGAGCGGCGTACCCGCCTCCAAACAAGTTGTAATGATTGAGAACATGGTAGAGATTGTAGAGAATCTTCCGTTGCTGATATCCCGCATCTACCGGGAAAACCTCGTTGTAGCCTGCATAAAACTCCGATGGAAATCCCCCAAATAGTTCTGTCATGGCGAGGTCAACTTCGCGATCGCCCCAATAGGTTGCCGGATCAAAAATCGTAGGTTGCCCTGTCGCTGTAACTGCTGCGTTACCTGACCATAAATCTCCGTGAACCAACGAAGGTTTGGGCTTGTGTTGGGCCAGCAGTTCCGGAATGAAAGCAAGTAAGCGGTCTTGCTTGGGAAACCGTTCGCCTCGCTTGTTGGCAAGCTGGATCTGATAGCCAATGCGATGCTGAGTGAAAAAATCACTCCAATTTGATGTCCAGGGATTGAGTTGAGGCGTAGACCCGATCGTGTTATCTCGCTCCCATCCAAACGCGATCGCCGTTTGAACCTGATGAAGCTGGGCGAGTTGCCGCCCCATATCTGTCCAGGCTTGGCTACTGCCTCGACCCAAATCCAACCATTCTTGCACCAAATAAGCCGAACCCTCTGCCACTCCCCAACAGATGGGTTGGGGGACTAAAATTGTCTGCGTCTCCCGCATCTGCTGCAAACCAAGTGCTTCCGCTTCAAACATTGCAATCTGATCGGCGCGATTGAGTTTTACAAAGAATGCCCGATTGGTGCCAAGCTCGGAAGGATTGCCATCAGAAACGCGATAACCTCGATTGATGCAGCCTCCTGTGACAGAACTGCGATCGCGAGCTTCAAACAAGCGTCCGGTTGCTTGAGAAATTTGAGCGTCAATGGAAGACCACATGACAAGACCACACGACAGGATTATTCGCCGGGTTTGATGATGACGATGCCGTAAGCGTCAGTTGGGAGGTACTGTTGAGCGGCAGCCTGAAGATCAGCGGCGGAGAGGGATTGAATATAGGCGGAGTAGCTGAAGGCGGGTTCTAAATCACCGACTAAGGTTTGGTAGTAGCCGTATAAACCAGCGCGATCGCTGGGCGTTTCATTGCCAAACGTAAAGTGATTGGCAACTTGAGTTTGAACGCGGGACAGCTCGGCTTCGGTCACGCGACCGGATTGTAGCTGTTCGATGTGGGCTACGATCGCGGCTTCTACAGCATCGATGTTTTCTACGGGCAACTGCGCTGATACCGCGAAAACGCCCTGGTGCAGGTAAGTCATATTACTCACCGACACGTTAGAGACTAATCCCCGCTCTTCGCGTAAGTCTTTCACCAATCGAGCGGTTCTGCCATGACCCAGCACACTGGTGAGAACGTCTAGCTCGTAGGTATTCTGTAAGTCCGTCAAGCCCGGAACCCGCCATAACAGCATCAATCGAGCTTGCTTGAGAGTTGGGTCAGTGTACTCTTGGCGAACGATCTGGGTGAAAGACGTTTCAGCAGAGGGAGAGGAAATGTAGGGTGTGGGGCAAGAAGTGGAGGGCGCAAGCTGAGTGAAACTATCTTCAATGATTTGGATCAAGCGATCGACGGGCAGATTGCCAACTGCTACAGCCGTCATGGACTGAGGCTGATACCAAGCGGAGTGAAAATCTCGCATCTGTTGCGGAACGAGTTGTTCGATCACTGAAGTAGGACCTAAAACCTGACGGCGATAGGGCAGTCGCTCAAATGCCAATTCTGCCATGCGCTGATAGGTGCGACGGCGCGGGTTATCCTCAGAGCGGCGAATTTCTTCTAAGACCACCGATCGTTCTCGCTCAAACCCATCATCTGGAATGCTGGCATTAAGCAACACATCCAGTTGAAGCGGCGCTAACTCGGCAAAATCTCGGGGAGCCGTTGTGATGTAGTAGTGCGTATAGTCTTGGCTCGTCGCGGCATTCGTGACTGCACCGCGCTGCTCGATTTTTTGCTCAAACTCTCCGCTCTCAAGGCGCTGAGTTCCTTTGAAAATCATGTGTTCTAAAAAGTGAGCCATGCCGTTGATGGGAGCAGACTCGATCGCAGAACCGACGTTGAGCCACACATTGAGATTGACAGCATCGACGGGAATCTGTTCGGCAATGATCGTTAAGCCATTCGACAAACGATGCACTGTAGGAGAGTTTAGTTTCGGAGATTTAACTAGAATCGAAGTCATGTCTCGCCCAATATCAGCGTTTGCTTAGTCCATCTTACTCCGTAGTAAAACTTAAGACTTCTTTTAGAAGATCTTTTATGAATAGCGAAGAATTCCCTCTTCTGAATCTATCAACCCGTTGCTATCAGATTCTTCAACAGCATCGTACATTATTCGTCTAATCACTACTTCATTAAGGGATATTAAGGATTAAGGGAAATTAAGGAAAACGCTAAGAACCACTCAAGCCAGCGCGATCGCTCTTGAAATCTAATTTAAGTGCAGCTCAATGTCGATAGGCGATTTTGAAGAATTAGGTAGCGTGACTACTCAAACTTCGGTGATTTTTAAGAATCTACCAAAAGGAGGAGTAGCACCTGAGTGAACGAAGATGTTAAGTTTTGTGTCTTTGAGAAATAGGGGTGTGAAGGATACCAAGGATGAAGATCGTAAGTGCTCCTTCAGAGCTTGGATAGCCTATCCTGTGTAGCTTGTGCTTCTAGCGGTAGTCAGTCTGGAGGTTTGCGTGCCCCACTTTGATCCGATTGAAATAGCTGTTCTATCCTAGTCGCTAAAATCTGTCGCTGGAGCCACTAGGATTTTAAGGCTCAGCGCTAAAGTGAAATTAAAGATTAAGTAGCTTAAACAGAGAAGAACGCTATTTTGCATCTGAATTTTTACATCCGAATGTAGAGCGTTCTGAAGAACATAAAACGAGGTAATTCTAATGACTCAATCAAAAGCAAATGCTCAACCAATGGAGCAGCAGTTAGACCAGTTAATCGATCAGGCACATGATGCTTGCAAAACGAGCGGTGACGTTTCCAGCGAGTGTGCGGCAGCTTGGGATGCGGTAGAAGAGGTGCAAGCGGCCATGTCAGATAAGCGCGATCGCCAGAAGACTAAATTTCAAAACTACTGTGATGAGAATCCAGATGCGTCAGAATGCCGTATCTATGATGTCTAGATATCTATGATGTCTAGAGATGTCTAGAGAATAGAATTCAAATCCGCTGCGCCCTTTTCGTTTTTGACGAAGAGGGCAGTTTTCTTTTGAAGAAATATGAGTTATTGAAAAACTGAATTCACGAAAAACTACACACACTGTCTCAACGCTTCGATATCAGCGCTGACGATTTTTTCTAAATTTCTCGTAATTTTTTCAATATCCCAATTCCACCAAGCCGTTTCTAGTAAAACAGCAATTGTTTCGTCAGAAAACCGTTTGCGTAAAGGACAAGCTGGATTTCCGCCCACGATCGTATAAGGTGGCACACTCTTAGTCACGACAGATTTTGCAGCCACGATCGCACCATCCCCGATGCTAACGCCAGGCATGATCACGGCTTGGTATCCAATCCAAACATCATTCCCAATTTCAGTGTTGCCCTTAAATGGCAATTCACTCAGTTGCGGCATTACCCGTTCCCAACCATTACCAAAAATCTGAAATGGATAGGTTGAGAACCCAGACATTTTGTGATTCGCGCCATTCATGATAAACGTCACGCCTGTCGCTAAGGCACAGAATTTACCGATAATCAATTTGTCGCCAATGAACGGATAGTGGTAGAGGACATTGCGCTCAAAATTCTCGGAGTCTTCCGGATCATCGTAGTAAGTGTAGTCTCCGACGATGATATTTGGGTTAGAGATAACCATGTTGATAAAACAAATTTGAGGAAATCCCGGCATCGGATGCGGATTTTTTGAATCGGGATGTTGCATTAATTTTGATGGATGAGGAATGTCTTCGACCCGCTTCGCGACGAGGGATGAGACCGTTCTGATTGTTTTTCATCTCTCGTCCTTAGCTCGATAAAACACTAGTTCAGTCGCGATCGTAGCAATTGCAAAAGCTGAACATTGCTCTAAATTATTTACAACGGCTTGTCACTAAAGCGATACTTTACCGGAAATTTGCCCGTCCACCGCAGCAGGACAACTTCTTCCCGCAGTTGCTCCTTGGTGGCGGTCGCTAGACGAGTGCGAAATAAATCGATCGCTTCTACTTCGTAGCCTAACGCCTCAGCAAGGTCTGCAATCAGTTGCCCCGTGCGAATCATCACGCGCAGATAGGAGGCTTGATCCCCAACCACATATGCCAATCGCGCTCCTGGACGCAAAGCATGGCGCAAATCGGCTAAATGCTTTGCCATGCCGCCAAAATACAGCTTTGTAGCTTGAGCATAAACGCGCTCAAACCCACTCGTTTTTCCTTGTTCTAGACGTCGCGCATCAATCTCACGCGCAATGCGCTGAATTTCGGGGTGATGTACGACCCACTGATCATCGTCATCGGATGTGTAAACGTTGCGGCTGTTCGATCGCATCAATCCCCGCTTCAAAGTCTGAAGATCCGATTTGTTTTTGAGAAATCCTAGTAGAACCGATTCTAGCCGCGTTGTGCGGGTGTAATCTTTCTCATTGGGATAGGGCGGAGAGGTAATCACCGCATCAATGGAGGCAGGTTTTAAAACCGTCAACAGTTGGCGAGAGTCGGCATGATGAATCGTCGCAGGGGTAGGAGACAACTGCTGGAGGTTAGGCAAATCATTTGCAATTTCGCGCACGGCTTCTAGCCACGCCTCTACAACAGGCGCATCTGCTTTGGCTTTGCCAATACTGACTTCGGGCGCAAACCGAATATTGCTGATCGAAAAGACGATCGCTTTGGCTAAGGCAAGTTGCTGATGGCGAGAAAAGGGTGATGACGCCTGAAGCTGGTCGAGCAGAATCAGCGTTTTGTGGAGCGGTAGCGGACTAATGGAGTTTTTCAACAGCAATTTCTGACTTTCTTCGGGTAACGTCCGCAATCCCCGCTCCTGTTGAATTTGGGCTTGTGCGATCGCGCCAATCTGCTGAACGTGCTGAAGTAGCGCTTCGGGATCAGGCGTCCAGTCGAGCTTGACGCAACCCGCAAACCACGCCATTCGATTTGCCTCAACCCCAACTGTGGGAATGCCGTTTTTCTTGCACTCGACGACCGTTGTTCCGGTTCCACAAAATGGGTCAAGCACCGTCTGCTCTGGTGTAATTCCAAATTTCTCTAAGTACTGCTGCACGAGGTGAGGCGGAAATGACAGCACAAATCGATACCAGTCGTGAGCCGGTCGATCTTCCTCGCGTAACTGATTGGCATCCGATTTACGTCGCTCAATGTTTAAATTTGGAATTAGCGGCTGGAAGTACTGCAACGGGGATCAGAACAGATGGCAATGGCATTCTATTCGAGCGATCGCAGCAATGCAAGCACAGCGACAGAACTTGCCGTTGATACATAGGCTTCTCTCATCCCTTTCCTGATCAAGTACCAAAGCATAGAGAGAAATTGCAAAGTGTAGCGAAATCGTAAATTTGATCTACAAAAGTTCAAACACTTCTAACTGAATACATTTTGCGATTCAATGAAAGTTAGTGATAAACGCAGCGTGGTGAATCGCTTAACAACATTGTTCATCATTCCAATCACATCAGATGCCATCACAATCTAACTCAGGACGTGGACTAGATGAGCAACAAGTTACGCTTTGAGTTAGATTGTGATTTTCTTGAGCTTCACTAAACTGTTCACACTAACAGCTACGTAACTGTCGCAAAGATATTGTCGAAGAATTGAACTTGCTAGCAATTAGAGCTTGAAGCTTGGAGCCTGAAACTGATAAGCATTCTATGTTAGGCTGTGAAACTCGCAGAATTTAAAAAGCTTTAGCCCCAGCGTTGCCGTTCAGAAGCTCTTATAATCTTTTTTGGTCTTACTTTCATGACATTAACTCCTGATGCGCCCTCTCAATTGTCTGCTTCAGAAATAGCTGAAGCAGCGATGATTCAAGCCTTTAACCCTCCGGGGATCGCTTCCTCTCAGACTACAGCTCAGACCACAACGGGAGTCTACATCACCGTTCACGGGCACTTCTATCAGCCGCCTCGCGAGAATCCTTATTTAGATGCGATCGAGCGTCAACCCAGTGCGGCGCCCTTTCATGATTGGAATGAGCGAATTCATCACGAATGTTACCGCCCCAATGCATTTGCGCGAGTTCTTAACGATCGCGGCGAAGTCGTGGGGATCGTCAATAATTATGAGTATCTCAGCTTTAATATTGGCCCAACTTTGATGAGTTGGATTGAGCGTCACGATGTGGAAGTGTATCAACGTATCGTTGATGCCGATCGCAAAAGCTGCGATCGCTTAAATGGACACGGCAATGCGATCGCTCAAGCTTACAATCACATGATCCTGCCGCTTGCCAATGCGCGAGACAAGCACACTCAAATTCGATGGGGCAAAGAAGACTTCAAATCTCACTTTGGGCGCGATCCCGAAGGAATGTGGCTAGCCGAAACCGCCGTTGATTACGCAACGTTAGAAGCGTTGGTTGCAGAAGGAATCAAGTTCATTGTTCTCGCGCCTTCTCAAGCGCAGCGCTGCCGTCCTCTAGCCCAAGCAGACTGGCACGAAGTCGGCGGCAGTCAAATTGATCCCACTCGCCCCTATCGCTGCTTCTTGCCCAACCGCGATTCTGATTCCCCCGCTCCGTTTATCGATATTTTCTTCTACGATGGCCCAATTTCCCGTGACATGGGATTCGATCAGGCACTCAGCAGCTCTCACCATTTGGCAGGGCGGTTAGGGCAAGCTGTGCGCGGGGATCACCGCCCATCGCAACTAATTTCGGTGGCAACGGATGGGGAAACGTTTGGACATCATAAAGGCGGCACGGAGAAATGTTTGGCGTATGCCTTTGTCGGCGAGTTTCCCGATCGCGGCTGGACCGTGACTAACTTTGCCCATTACCTCAGTTTGAGGCCGCCCGAATGGGAAGTCGAACTCAAGTCTGTTACCGCTTGGAGCTGTGCCCACGGCGTCGATCGCTGGCAGGATGACTGTGGCTGCGGGGGTGGTGGACTGTGGAATCAAAAGTGGCGTCGCCCTTTGCGGGATGCGTTGGACTGGCTTCGGGATCAGATGGTCAAAGTCTACGAAGAGGTGGGCGGAAAGCTATTTTCTGATCCGTGGTTGGCGCGGGATGAATACATTCAAGTGGTGAGATCGCGCACACCTGCCACAGTTCAAAAATTTCTCGCTCAGCATCAGTCTCACCGACTGAATGCGTCAGAGCGGCTCGATGCGCTGCGATTGCTCGAAATGCAGCGTCACGCCATGCTGATGTACACGAGCTGCGGCTGGTTCTTTGAAGAACTGTCTCGACCGGAAGGCACTCAAATTCTCCGCTATGCCGCTCGTGCGCTAGAACTGGCGGGCGATGTAGCGGGCGTGCAGCTTGAGAAAGGCTTTATCAAACGCTTAGCCCTTGCGCCCAGTAATGTTGACTGCTTCAAAACGGGGGCAGAAGTCTATCGGCAATTGGTGATCCCGGCTCAGATCAGTTTTGAGCAAGTCGCGGCTCACTATGCGATTAGCTCTTTATTTGCGACTTACAGCCGAGAAGAGCGAGTGTATTGCTACACGGCAAACCAACTGGATTACCAACTGCATCGAATGGGGTCGATGAGCTTGGCGATCGGGCAACTCCAACTCACCTCAGAGATTACTCGCGAAACAGAACACCTCGTGTTTGCGGTGCTGCATCTGAGTGGTTGGGATTTTCATTGCTGCATTCAGCCGTTCTCAGGACGACGACAGTATACGCAATTAAAAGAAAATTTATCTGAAGCGCTGAGTCAAGGAAGTGCTGCTAAAACGATTCTGACGATGAATCGGTACTTCAACGATCGCTCTTACAGTTTGCAAGATTTGTTTGCAGAAGAGCGGCATCGAATCATGCAATTGTTGAGTCAGGAAACGCTGACACGACTCGATCAGCTTTACACGCAGGTGTATCGCGATAACTATGGCGTTCTGATTGCGTTTCACCGAGATGAACTGCCTGTGCCACGAGAATTGCAGGTGGCAGCAGAAATTGCGTTAGGACATCGGCTTCTGGTGACGCTGCGATCGCTAGAACACGATCCAAATTCCCATGATTTGGTTCAGCTTGACGCGATCGCGACAGAGGCAAGTCACTTACGTTGTCAGCTTCAGCTTCCTGAAGCACGGCAGATTCTAGAGCGCACACTGGCGCGATCGCTGCAAACCCTCCTATACGATCCGGAACCTTCAGACCTCCAAATTCAATTTCTGGGGAAACTGATTGATCTGAGTCAGCAATTAAATTTAGGTGTTTCGTTGGAGCGATCGCAGGAGTTATATCTTCAGTGGTTACATCATGTTGCGATCGAACGCCAATCTGCCAATCATCTGTTATTGGAGTTAGCCTATAAGCTTGCGATCAACGTTTCGGTCAATTAATTTTTGTCTTCATTGCTGATAGATACAAGCGGATGAATTGGATAAGCGATCAGTGAGTCACTGCATCAGCCTCCGATTCATCCGTTTTTAATTGGTTCTACTTTGGAGCGAGATTTAGTAGAAACGCTGAGAACTCAATTTAGTCAAGTCTTAACCTAGCATTAGCTAGTTCATTAACTTAATAGACTACTGTTCAATGTGTGTTTAAGCAATGAGCGTTGATTCGTTTGTCAACAATCTATTTAATTAGTGACTAACCTTTCATTCGTATTTCAATCGTTAAAGAATACGTTTCGGGTTTAGTTAGTCATTGCCTTGGTAATTCTAACCATCTAGCTTGACGTTGCATACAAAACATAAAAAATAATCTCAATCTGATTCGCTTTACATTGCTTTAACTGTGTGTGCAGTCAACTTTCGAGTCTTTTGAGGGTCAACGAGTGTTCATAGATAGTTTTTTAATTGGAACATCTGCTTCTTCGAGTAATGGTGGTTTGACGACTAACATCGAGCAATCTCGCCGATCTCAGATCGATCTACAAGCCGCGCCTCAATCGTTGCAAGCAAGTAGCGCAAACGGTAGCCTAAATGCAGCCCTGACTTCTAACGCCAGTGGCACGGCAGCGTATACGACCCGTCAAGTGGGCGATATGCTTTATTTTGATGTGGCCGATTTTGTTCGTTCTACCCTTGGACTTCCCACCTCTGACGGCTCAGGTGGACAGAAAACCTTTGCGGTTTCTGGGGGAAACACCGTTACGATCGCAAACTTCGGCGGCATCGGTTCTAAACTCGAAGAAGATCGGATCGCGTTGCCAGAGAATGTGAAGTTTGAGCAGCTCTCGATCGTGTCAGGCACGGGCGAAAACGCTAGCGATACACTGGTGAAGTTAACAGACACAGGGTCAGTCTTAGCGCTTCTCAAGGGCATTAAACCGACTGCGATCGATGAGCTAACTTTCGTTCGTCTAGACAGCAACAATCAAGTCATTCCAGACGTGAAAACAGAGCTGGTGAAACGCTCTGTGCTGCCCGCTAACACCTTCGCAACGGGTGCAACTTCTGGGCAATTTCTGGCGCTTAACAACGATGGCAGTGTGAGTGCAGTCAACGCGAATGGAGTTCCTGTTCCGTTTAACGCTCCTAATGGTCAATCCGTGCAAGGCTTCTCTGCGGTGCTACCCGGCGCGAAAGCAGGAACTTACTTGGTGCTATCCGATAATGGCTACGGCTCGAAAGCCAATTCTGCTGATGCGTTGCTGCGCTTTTATGCCATTGAGCCAAACTTTGAAACCGGAAGTGTTTCTCCAGTCAATCTAAAAACGGGAGACAAGTTAGAGGGCTTTACCTCCGATAGTTTCGTTCAACTCAACGACAAGAACGGCGTCCTTAAAGGGATTCAAACGATCGTTGCCGATCTAGAAACCTACCCCAACAGCGACAAGATTCAAGCGGGTGGAATTCCGGTCGATCCGAGCATTAAGCAAAACCGCTTGCTAACCGGAGCCGACTTTGATCTCGAATCGTTCCGTCGCGCTGCGGATGGAACCTACTGGTTTGGCGAAGAATTTGGTCCATTCCTGCTGCACACTGATGCCAACGGGACACTGTTAAAAGCCCCGATCGCAACCCCCAACCCGTCTAAACTCAACACGCTGAATGGTCAAGATCCGCTCGTGATCGGTCACCGAGGCGCTTCTGGGTATCGTCCTGAGCACACGCTCGAAGCGTATCGATATGCGATCGAGCTAGGCGCTGACTTCGTTGAACCGGACGTAGTATCCACCAAAGACGGCGTGCTGATTGCCCGTCACGAAGTCAACATCAAAGATACAACCGATGTCGCAGACCGTCCTGAGTTTGCCGATCGCTTCACCACAAAAACGATCGATGGCACAGAGGAAAGCGGCTGGTTTGCTGACGACTTCACGCTGGCAGAAATCAAAACTCTGCGAGCGAAAGAGCGGTTAGCGTTCCGAGATCAATCGTTCAACGGTCAGTTTGAAATTCCAACGCTGCAAGAAATCATCGATTTCGTGAAAACTGTCGAAGCGACAACGGGAAAGAAAATTGGCATCTACCCCGAAACCAAACATCCCACCTATCACACGGAGAAAGGGCTGGCGCTAGAAGAACCGTTGGTGAAACTTCTCAAAGACAACAATTTTACCGATCCAAGTCGCGTCTTCATTCAATCCTTTGAAGTTGGCAATCTGAAGAAGCTGAACGGCTTGATTGATGTGCCGCTCGTGCAATTGATGGACGCCGCTGATACAAATTTAGACGGTTCACTGGTCGAGGTGAAACCTTACGATTTTGTTGCAAGCGGCGATTCGCGCACCTATAAAGATCTGCGATCGCCCGAAGGATTGGCAGAAGTGGCGACCTACGCGGATGGAATTGGTCCTTGGAAACGCATGATTGTCTCGGTCAAAGGGACGGATGCGAATGGCGATGGCAAAGCGGATGATGTCAATGGTGATGGTGCGGTCAATGATGCCGATAAGACGCTAACTCCTTCAACGACGCTGGTACAAGACGCGCACAACGCGGGTCTGCTGGTTCATCCTTACACCTTCCGCAACGAACCCCGCTACCTAGCATCGGATTACAAAGGCGATCCAGAAAAAGAGATTCGTCAGTTTATTGAACTCGGAGTAGACGGCTACTTCACTGATTTTTCAGACACGGGCGCGGCAGCAAAAGCCTACGAGACACAAGATTTTGTGCGATCGCCAGATAACCCCGCGTTTGCCAATCTCTCTGAAGCCGATAAGGTGAAGGCAGCGAATCTGGCTCGTTCTAGAGGTTTTGAGGGCATGGCGAGCAGTCCTGATGGCTCTAAACTCTACACGCTGCTAGAAGGGGCAGTTACTACCGATTCAAATCAGAATCGCCTGTTTATTTCTGAGTTTGATACCAGTACCAAAAAATACACTGACAACGTTTACGCCTACCGCTTGAATGCTCCCAATCGTGCGATCGGGGACATGACGGCGATTAACGATCATGAGTTCATCGTGATTGAACGGGATAATGGTCAGGGTGATGCAAGTGATCCGGCGGTCACCAATCCAGCCCGATCGAAGAAGCTCTACAAAATCGATATCAACCAAATCGATCGCGAGGGCTTTGTCAAGAAAGAACTGCTAGCGGATCTGCTCAACATTGCCGATCCATCTGGAATCGGAGGCGATGGAACCAAGAATGGCGTGTTTACCTTCCCCTTCGTCACCATCGAAGATGTGTTGATTCTTGACCCTCAAACGCTATTAGTCGCAAACGACAACAACTATCCATTTAGCGTTGGTCGCAAACCGGGGCAAGCCGATAACAGCGAGTTTATTCAGATCAAGTTAGATCAATCGCTCGATCTAGCGTTGCCTGCTCCCACTCCTAAACCCAAAGTAGTTGTGATTTCTCTCGATGGCGCAACCCCTCGCCTCGTAAATCAGTACTTAGAGTCAGGAGTTTTGAAGCAGGATGAAGGCTTAGGACTGTTAAAAAATAAAGGCGTTTCTGCCGATCGCAACGAAACGATCACACCTTCGCTCACGGCTCCGAGTCACATTGCGATCGCAACAGGCTCCAACGCTGCCAACAATGACATCAACGCCAACAGCTTCCACTTAGTTGCAAGTCCATTTACCCAAAATATTAGTGGATTTGGCGCACCGATTGGCGGTTACTCGTTTGATGTGCATGGACCGACCGAAAGTGCTGAGCCAACGGCTGAACCGCTTTGGATCAACTTGCGAAACAACGGTAAGAAAGTTGTCGCCGCCACGTTTCCGGGTGCGGATGGTGTCGATGTCAAAATTCCGGGATTGCCAGACAGTCCGATCGTTCAACCCGCTAGCGATCGTACCGTCGATTACACCGTTCCCTTTGGTGCGTTTGCAGGCGTGGGAGCGCAAGGCTTCAACCTAACGGCAGCCGATTTTGCAACGGCTAGCGATCGCACTGTTTCGCAGCTTGCTAGCGCAGGTAAAACGGTTTATAGTCCGGTGCTGCAAACGAAAAATTCGTTTGACATATTCACTGTGGGCGGTGTGAACTATGACATTCAAGCTGCCGCTCTAGACACTACAAACGACAACAAAGTTGACTACGATACGCTGGTCTTCTTCGATGCCACGTTAGGAATTCAATCGGGTCCGTTTAACCTGCCGTCAACGGGTCCGGCTTATGTGAAAGCGGGTAGCAAAACGTCTAGCCCGTTCTATCTGGAAGGAAGCTCTAACAAAGCGGGAACGGCGTTCTATGTCAGCAATTTCGCGCCTGACCTTTCGACCGTCCGGTTTGCTCGCTACTCTGCCAACTTCATTCCTGCTACCCCTGCGGTGCAAGCGAATGTAGACGACATCAACAACAATGTTGGATTCTGGGCACCCCAACCCGATTTCCGGATTCCGCAGAAACTTAGTCCTGGATTTAACACGTTCTCTGACGCCGAGTTAGAAGCGATCTACGACGATCAGGTTCGGAGTTTTGTCGATTATCAAACTCGCGTTGCGCTGCGATCGATTACTCAAAACCCTGATTCCGATTTGGTTCTCACTTACATTGAGCAACCTGATGGTTCGCAACATCAGTTCTTAATTAGCGATCCTCGTCAGGCAAACAATCCCCTTGATCCCACCTCGATTGGAACTGGACAAGACAAGGCAAAGATCGAGCGCTACAACTCCTATGTAGAAACGGCTTACAAGGCGGCTGATGCTGCGGTTCAAAAAATCATTCAGACTGTTGGAGTGGATAGCAATGGCATTCCTAATAGCGACATCATTGTTGTTTCCGATCACGGATTTGCTCCGTTTTACACCTCGGTTAACGTGAACAACTTCCTCAAGAGCCAAGGGTTTGACTCAAACAAAGTTCGTGCGGTCACATCGGGTCCGGCAGTTAATGTCTACTTCAACCTGCAAGGGCGCGAACCCAACGGAACTGTGAGCCGCGAAGAATATGTGACCTTGCAGAAGCAGGTGACAGAAGCCCTCAAGAACTTTGTAGACACCAACCCGAAATATGTCGATGGAACAAGACCTGTGTTTGACAAGATCTACGATCGCCCGCTTCCAACTGACCTAAACGATCCATCGTTTGGTCGAGGAACCAGTGAGTTTATCGGACAAGACTCTGGCGATGTGTTTGCTCTGCTGACCGAAGGCTATAACTTCGATGGAACTCAAACTCCAGTTGTGCAACGCTTGGGAGATGCGCCGACCCAGACTCCTGTGTTCTCAGTGCCCAGCTTCTACGGCGCTCACGGGTACGATCCAACGTCGCCTAACATGAGCGCGATTTTCTACGCGGCTGGACCTACTTTTAGTAACGGGACGCTTTCTCAAGTGAAGAACATTGATATTGCCCCCACAATCTCGAAGATTCTAGGCGTAGAGCTAGCTTCAACTGTGCAAGGAACGCCGATTGATACTTCCAACCCATAAAGGCAATTCTCGCAACTTTAGAAGATTGCAGGTCTTAATGTGAAGCAGGATAAACAGACGCATTACTCACCGTAGTGCGTCTGTTTTCATAATTGTGTGACGGCGTGATTCTTACGTGATTCTTATATGTTGAGGATGAACTGAGTTGAAGATCAGAGAGACCAGGAGAATCGGCTGCGATCTATTCGGAGCTTGCGAAGCGATCCTTTGGAGCTTGCGAAGTGATCGCTATAATGGCAAAGATGAGCGGTGACGAGTAACCTTGAACGCTAAGACCCAAGGACTACAAACCAAGCGCTCCATCGTGTTGTTAGGCAGCACACTGGGGAATTAGACGATCTTGATGCCGATAGAATAAGCAGTCAAAGTTGCAGGTGATGGTTTCATGTGATCTTTACCACCTGCAGTAAAGTCTTGGTTTGCAAGATCTGTTGTTGGTCGAAGTTGCCATAAAAGATTTCCCTCACCACTCCAATGAATTTCGGCTCCTCCACCAACAAGGGCAAAACCTGGAAGAACATCTGCTGTTGTAGAAGGATGTGCAGCATGTCCAGAATCTTTTGTCTGAATCGAGTGTTGAACACGACCAACTGGAAGATTCTCTCTAATACCTATTGCGTAAACACTGAGAATAGCTGGACTGATAGTCATGTGGTCTTTTGATCTAGCTTTCCATGAAAAAGCATTTTCCGGAAATGATGCTGTAGCAAGATTTCCACCATGTGAATTGAAGTCTAGCCAATTCACATGAAACCCTCCACTAATTAGCAAGTAACCTGGTGGCACTGACTCTGACACTTCGGGATGCTGAGCTAGTTCGCTAACGCTGCGACCAATGTGAATATGATCGCGGAGAGCGTCTCTTGGCATTCCAGCTACTTTCAATCCAATTGCATATACCTTTAAAAAGTGTGGCTGAGGACGCTCGTGATCTTTGGAGGATGCTAACCAAGCTGATAGATTTTGGTTTGGATAGGAAGCAGTCAGGAGCGCGCCGTTTGGCGGGCTGTTGGTTGCTTCTGCACCTCCTCCAATAACAACCATATCATCAGGAACGGTACACGCAAAATCATGGAAGTGTGCTTGCTGATTACCAGCCTTGCGTTCAAAGACAGCGACAGTGATTTTGCCAGAGGCATCGTGAAAAGTTCCAAGTTTTGTCTGAGGCATAGGTTCTCCTTTAATGCTTAACCCTGTTTACGCCTCCACTCTAAGCGGCTCGGTTTGGGCATAACAGTACCCTTAAAGGTGCTTTAGCTGCACCAAAAAACTGCAGGGAAGACCCTAGAAAGCCTGGAAATATGCCGCATAACTATTGTTTAGACTGAAACTTTCTGCCTAGAGAACCTAGTTTTTTGTCTAAGATACCCTTGAAGACAACTAGGCATACGGTAACGGAAATGCGCCCAAACAAGCTTTTAGACCCGATGCGCGATTAGCACAACGCAACTCCGCAGGAACCCTTCGGAGCTTGGCAACGCCAATCGCCAAAGACATTAGAACACAGTTAGAAACTAAGCTTCCAGCGGCGTCGATTGCGGTTTTGTTGCGGCAATGAGAGGTTTTGTCGCGATCAATTCTGGTTCGATCGCGACAAAACCTGATCTTGTCCGCACGATTGCTTCGCAGTTCCGAAGGATCGCAGCCTCCATCGCAACAAAACCTGCTTTCATTGCAACAAAACCTGCTTCCATCGCAACGAAACCTAGTTTTGTTCGGACAAAACCTGCTTTCATCGCGACAAAACCAGGTTTTGTCGGGACATTTCCACTTCTTGTTCCTTCCTTCACACGAGGCTTTCCCTCGTATTGAAACGGTAAAGCATCCCAGTACAACCTCTGAAAAATTTTCGCCCCTACGATCGCGGGTTCTGCGGTTTACCAAAATTCTCTCATGGCAGATTAGACTGCCAGATGGTTACAGTGCAAGGATAAACCTTCATCAGCGTGTAACGATGACTCGACCAACCCGGAACTCTAAACCTCTCGAAAAAGCAGAACTTCGTGCCAAGAATTTGCAATCCATCGATCCGAACTTCGACTTGGGTAACGGACTATCGTTAGCTGCCTACACCGTGGATCTTACAAGCCTTCGCGAGAAGCTCGACACTTACAACGACATGATTGAAACCCTCGATCGCATCGGGCAAGAAATTCAACTCGCTGAAGAATCGATCAATGATTTTAGTGAGCACATCCTGCTCGGCGTTGCCGCCCGCTACGGCAAAGGCAGTAACGAGTATGCGATCGCAGGTGGCGCGCGCAAAAACTCCCGGCGTCAAACGATTCGCAATACAACTGCCCGACTCGCCCCCCAAATTGCTGAGGAGACCCCTTCAACGCAGTCGGTTACACAGTCTATGTTGCAAGACATGATGGTTGCTCCCGTATCTACCAATGGCAAGAACGGCAAGCACTAGATCCTATTACTGCAAACGGCATAATAGCGAGTAAAACCAAAGGCAACGGATTGAGAGTCGATGCTAAATCGAGCGATCCGTTGCCTTCAAGTTTTTAAGAGCTATCCCTAAAAAAGTCATCAGAACATCAGCATGGGTTAAGCCGCAAACCCTAAGCCAACCACCTTTACCCCCCTTCCTCGCCGCTCCAATTTCTCTTAGGTTGGGTGACAAGGGACGACTTCCATCTCCTGACAAAACGGGGGCGCGGGGGAACGTCCCCGAACAGTTTGAAATGAGTTAACCGATTCAAACGCCGAGGGGCATCTTAAAGTTTGCGCTGAAACTCTTCCAGGGTATCCATCAGATTGACCTGACACTGCATTGGCAGCAAATCGGTCAATGGAACCTCCCGTTTACCGCCGCCAAGTTTCACGGGAATGCCGTTCAGAACGGATAGCACTTGGTCTTCCTCAACTGCCCGTCCGTTAGAAATCATCGGAAACAGCTTTTCAGCTAGAACCGTGTGCAGATGAGCATCAGAAAGGTAAAGATGCCACTTGGCAATATCCATATAAACGTTTTCACCAATCTCGGCTGCCAAGGTTTCGATCGCTTCAGAAGAACTTATAGCCATAGGAGTTTTAAACGGTAAGTTTACAGGTTGTCCAGCATTCGTAGATCTAGCAAGAGCAACTACTCAACAATTACTCTACCTTGATGAATAGAACTCCTATCTATTGGCTGGTTTTGATGGCCATTGCTTAGGAGTTGCTGGGTTCTGAGTAGTCTGCGATCGCAAAGATATAAATTCCATGCGCCACCAGCACTGCCAGCCAAGCACCCGTCATCCAAACTGTCCACGTCCAATCTGGATGCTGCGCCAGCCGGAAGAACCACGCTCCAGCATTACAAGCGCTAAACAGTGCAACATGAGTGGCAAACGTCATGCGATCGTCAAGGCGGCGGAAGTCAGGATCATTGCGATCGGGAATGCGAGACCAACGGGGAGGCATGGGGATCTATAAATAACGAACACTTCTATTGTAGAGGATGAAGAATAAGAGAAGGTTTTGACCCGCTTCACGAGGAGGAATGCCTCTCCAAAAACCCATACCCAAAAAAATATTAAATTCCTCCCATTAGCTCTAGGTATTCCTATGTCAAGGGTTTAGAATTCAAACAGAAACCGCCATTCTCCCTACCTTCTGTGTCAGTCAATCGCTTCTTGAATAAAGCTGGTCTAGTGCGCCGACAGACTCATCTTGCCGTCTTGGTATTTCCCGATGAGAGTTCTGCATTCCAGGCGTATCGTTTGCTTCATTATCATGGGGTTTCCCCAGAGCATCTCGCGATCGTGGGTGAGGGCTACAGTAATCCTGAACATGTCGGTTTGCTCAAACCGATGCAAATTGCTGCACGTAAAGCGCGATCGCTGGGCTTAATTGCAGGCATGCTTGGCTCACTCATTGGAGTGGCTCTCTTCGTCGCCATGACGTTTCAAAGTGTAGGGTTATCAGGAATTCAATCCATGCTGTTGGTTCCAGCATGTGGCTTGGTGAGTGGGTTTACTGGTGCAGTGCTGGGTGGGTTATTTGGGTTGTTTGGAGAAGGCACAACGGCCAGTATCTATCGTCATCATGTCGATCGCGGTCAATATCTCCTGATGATCGAAGGATCGGAGGGGATCGTGCGCTGGGGACAGGAGGTACTAAGCCACTATTCAACGTCCCGGCTGTAGCGCACTCTTGCTACACTTCTAAATCTCACAGGTAGAACCAGACGGATGGAATCAGACCATCAAACTAATATTGATTTGAGCATGATGCAGCGCTGCCTAAAATTGGCACGCCTCGCCTTGGGCCGCACGGCTCCAAATCCAATGGTGGGCTGTGTCATTGTTCAGAATGGCGAAATTGTGGGAGAAGGCTTCCATCCGAAAGCAGGCGAGCCTCATGCAGAAGTGTTTGCCCTGAGACAGGCCCGTGATCGTGCTCTGGGTGCAACGCTTTACGTCAATCTAGAGCCGTGCAGCCACTATGGACGCACACCGCCTTGTGCTGACGCGACGATCGCGGCGGGAATCCAGCGAGTTGTGATCGGCATGGTAGACCCAAACCCTCAAGTAGCAGGTCAAGGCATTGCCAAACTGCGAGCGGCAGGAATTGATGTCACGGTTGGCGTTGAAGAAAAAGACTGTCAGACCTTGAATGAAGCCTTTGTCCATCGGATAGTGCAGAGTCGCCCGTTTGGTATTCTCAAATATGCAATGACGCTGGATGGAAAGATTGCGACAACAACAGGACACAGCTATTGGGTGACAGGAAAAGCAGCCAGACAGCAGGTGCATCAGTTGAGATCGGCGTGTGATGCGATCGTCGTTGGTGGCAATACTGTTCGTCAAGACAATCCGTTTCTCACCACTCACGGCATTGCGCCTCACAATCCATTGCGCGTTGTGATGAGCCGAGTCCTTGACCTGCCCACGATCGCCAATCTTTGGCAGACAACTGTCGCTCCAACTGTTGTATTCACCAGCCCTGATGCCCCTTTAGAAACGCAGAAAAAGCTAGTCGATCAAGGCGTAGAGGTGATCGTTCTAGAAGCACTAACGCCTGCTGCGGTGATGAGGCAGTTATACGATCGCGGGCTGAACACGGTTCTGTGGGAGTGCGGCGGAACCTTAGCGGCGCGAGCGATCTCAGACCAGTGTGTTCAAAAAGTTTGGGCGTTCATTGCTCCCAAAATTATTGGCGGCATCGATGCCCCGTCCCCAGTTGGAGGGTTAGGCTTAACCGAAATGACGCAAGCCTTATCCTTAACGCAAGTCACCACTGAAGCAATCGGTGAGGATTTCTTAATACAAGGATATTTGGCGGATCAATACAGACCAATATGAGCAATATTCAATATAAGGTGCGAAACGCGGGAAGTAGACAATCCGCAGCATAAGTGGAGATTTAGAGATTGTCAGCCATGCGATCGTAAGCTAAATCGCGAATCAGCGAGAGTTTGGCGTGAATATATTTAGACAGAATATTAGTTTCCTCAGCATTGAGAGGCTGCTTATCTCCAAATTGGTGCAGTAGCCATTGCACTAGACTCGAATCGTCTAAATTAACTAGGGAAGCCGCTTGTGCCGTTTCGACAAGCGACCACAGTTGGCGAATCATTAAAGGAGGCATAGATGGTTGCACTTAGTTCTAAGGTTGAGCGTTGTCTGCTCTCACCATACTGAACCTTCTAGCCTCTGGGCCGATATCACATAAGATGACACAAGAGTTACGAGAAGCTTAATGAACAGATCCAAAACTTGACGCAAACTCAGGAGTCACTCTAGAAGGCTTGGAATCTAAGGCTTACCTCATTAATCTTTATAAGCTTAAAAGAAATAATTAATATAGCCTTAATTCGTAATGTTTCCTTCAGATTCACCTAAATCTAACGATAGGCTGATATCGGCTCTTTAATGAAGCGAATATACAAGTGCCTAAAGGTAGATTTAAGCACACGCGGTGCACCAAAGTCGATAGGCATAATTGTTTCGGGCAGTTTCCAGTCTGCGATCGCCAAATCTTCTGGGCGTGAATGTAGAAATTCAATCTTGTCTAGCTCAGGACACAACCCAAGTTGACCACTAGCAACGATGGTGGGAATTGAGGTTGGATCGACTTGGAGAATTTCAACAACGGCGCGATCGAGGGCAAACACATTCGCTGAAGCGCCCAAGATACCGAGTTCTCTCGGTTCCCCTCCACTCGGACCGTTGCCCTCATGCCCGATAATCCCGTCGAGAATGGTTAGATCCGGATCAATGGCCCGAGCGGTTTCAACTAGCATTCTGCCAAAGCGTTCTCGGTCTTTGCCCGCTTCCATATGCCACCAAGCTTTCATTTTGCCCGGAACACAGCCAAACAGGTTTTTAGTGCCAAGCGTCACGGTTAACTGCATATGAGATTTCACTTTGGGCAGATTAATCACGACATCTGCCTCCATTGCTTCTTTTGAGAGCAGCAAATGATTGAAGTCGTCGCTCACGGTTTCATAGCGTTTGCCCTTCATTTCGACAATCGGCAAGTCCAATTCTTCGATTAGGGGAAGATAACCGTTTGCTTTAGCGACTCCAAAGGCAGATCCAAACGCGGGGCTGTCGGCCAAGAATGGCTTTCCGCCTGCTTCTTGTACCATTTGTGCAACGCAATGCACAATTTCAGGACGGGTAACACATTCCTTGGTGGGTCGCCCTCCAGTGAGCAGATTGGGTTTAAGCAAGACGCGATCGCCCGGTTTAACAAACGCGGCGATTCCTCCCATTGGCTCTAGCAACGTTTCGAGCGAGTGGCGCAGTGGAGTGCGATCGTAGGAGGTAGCACGAAGCAGACTAACGGCAGGATTCATAAAAGCAGATCTAGATTTTCTTTTCCTTAATGTACCTGCAATTCTGGTCGCTCAGCAGAAAGCTCTACTAGCTCTATTAGACCCATCGGTCGTTCTGCATCGAAATCCAATTCCGTCGTCAGAAAGATGATGTGCTGATTTGCTGACAAGGTATTCTTACAAAGAAGCAATTTTGTTGAACCATGCCTCGAATCCTACTTGTAGACGACGAAGCACCTTTGCGTGAGAGCCTCACCTATACGCTACAGAAAGAAGGCTTTGAAGTCGTGACGGCAGACAGTGGGTTGAGTGCAATTAAGCAATTTCATAAGCAGGTGCCCGATATCATTCTGCTGGATCTGATGCTGCCAGAAGCGGATGGCATGGAAGTTTGTTGGCGGATTCGAGCATTTTCTAATGTCCCCATCGTGATGCTCACGGCTAAAGACCAAGATGTGGATAAGGTGCGCGGGTTAGAAGCAGGGGCAGATGATTACATCACAAAGCCGTTTAACACCCGTGAACTGGTAGCCCGTATTAGAACAGTTCTGCGTCGCCATGCCAATACTGTAGCTGGGTCATGAGTTCGCCAATGCGTCCAATTCGTTTGAAGCGGGTTTCGATCCATGCAAAGCTATTGGCGACCTACATTCTTCTGGTTGTACTCGGCACCTCGCTAATGGCCGGGTACATCCTCTGGTCGTTCTATGTCTATTTCATGCAAGTGCGTCAAGCCGACCTGGATAACTGGACTTCGGCTTTAAGCGAAAGCGTTGCTGATGCCATGGAAGAACAGGATTTGCAACGAATTCGCGTGTTGACAGAACGCTATAGCGAACCGGATACGATCACACTGCGCGTGTTTGATGCCCAAGGGCAGTTGCTTGCTACATCTTCCCCAGAAACGGATCAGCGCGTCATAAATTGGTATGAGGTTCCGGGTGTTCAAGAGGCGTCGCAGAATCGTTCTGCTCGTGGAATTGCGAAAGGGGTTCTGACCAACGACGATCGCTTATATGTTGCTCGACCCATTACTCGCAACGGCAAAGTTTTAGGAATTTTGCGGATGTCAGTGACATTGAGGCAGTTCCAGCGTCAATTTATGGATGTCATCTGGGCGGTGCTGATAACCCTGCTGTTCACCATTTTGCTATGTGCCCTAATTAGTCATCGCTTGGCTCGTAGCCTCTCCGCTCCAATTGAGACGATGCGAAACTTCGCCATCCGGTTAGGGGGTGGGCAATTTGGCGATCGCCTCACGATTGCCCAGAAGGATGAATTAGGTCAGTTAGCGATCGAACTGAACCGAATGAGTGAACGATTAGCCTCGCTCGATCAAGAACGAAGAGCATTTCTGGCAAACGTGTCTCACGAACTACGGACTCCGATTAGCAACGTTCAAGTGACGGTAGAAGCCCTCAAAAGCGGTGCTGTAGAGGAACCTGAACTGCGCGATCGCTTCTTTGAGACGATTGAGAGTGAAACCAAGCGGTTGTCTCGGTTGATTCACGATTTGTTGGATCTCGGTCGGCTAGAAGCGGGGGTCGGCTACTTAGAGCGACAAACCATATCCCTGCAAGGCTTAATTGATCGGGCGGTCAAGGCAATGGCCCCGCGTATGCAGGCGCATCCTGTTACTGCGATCGTAAATGTCACAGATTTGCAATTACAGGGTGATTCTGAGCGGCTGCTGCAAGCGCTCCTCAACATTTTGGACAACGCCATCAAGCATTCTAAGCCAAACACTCGGCTCCTCATCAGGGGACATCGGCAAGGAAAACAAGCAGAAATCACAATTCAGGATCAAGGAACGGGAATTAGTGAACGGGATTTACCTAGAATTTTTGAGCAGTTTTACACCACTGATCCATCGCGTAGCAGTGGCACGGGATTGGGATTAGCGATCGCTAAACGCATTGTAGAGGCGCATAGTGGCAGCATAACAGTAAGTAGTGTCGTAGGACAGGGCGCAACATTTACCATTCGTCTGCCTCTTTAAAGTTCAACAGAGGTCTATACAAGGGTGCGACCTTGGTAATGTTCTTGCTGTTATTACGGCAGATTCACATCTAGTGTTTGTCTTTATTAGCTAGATGCAGTTTGAATCTGACAGACCTCTGCTCTGAACTAACATCCTCGTACCGAGTATAAATAAACGTCAAATCTGGTGTTCCTTTTCGCTGAATTCCTAGACAATTGAACTATGCAACGGAAATGAGATCTGCTGAAAAGCTAACTCTACACCTGTTGCCTGACTGCCTAAATATTCTGCTGCTGCTAGATTCACCACACAAGAAACAGCAGGTGAGGAGTGAATTAGAATTCAATCAACTGTTTCAAGAAGGTCGGAGTGCCAGGCACCTATGAGACGGCGCAGAGTGATTTGGGCTGAACCGGAACTCCAAGGACAGTATTGAGAGGTACAGGCAATGGATACCGAAGAACTCTTGCAGCGCTATGCCACAGGAGAACGAGACTTTCATACCGCCGACCTGAGCGGGGCGCACCTGCATCAAGTTGACTTGAGCGGCGTCGCTCTAAAAAAGGCAATTTTATTTGAAGCAGACCTGAGCGAGGCAAACTTGGTTGGGGCGGATCTCAATGGAGTGATCTTGAGACGAGCAAACCTACGGGGCGCAAATCTGAGTGGAGTCCATTTAGTAGGAACAGAATTGTCTGAGGCACTGCTGCTTAGTGCAGACCTAAGTGGAGCCATGCTGTGGAGAGCAGTGTTGCAGAATGCGAACCTAACTGAGGCGAATTTAAGCCGAGCTAGGCTGCATGAGGCAAATCTGCGGGGTGCAATTTTGAGCAGAGCTAATCTCAGTGGTGCAAACTTGAGCGACGCCAGCTTGAGCCAAACGGATCTGATGGAAGCAAATTTAAGTCGAGCTAATCTGAGTAGTGCAAGGTTGCCGATGGCAAACCTGCGGGGGGCAAACTTGGAGCGATCGGAGTTGATTAAGGCCAACTTGGTTGGGGCAGACTTAAGCTGGGCAAACCTGGAGGGGGCAAATCTCACGGGGAGTAACCTAAGTGGTGCAAACCTGACGGAGGCAAACCTCACAGGAGCCAACTTGAGTTGGGCAAATTTAAGTGATGCAAAGCTAGCCCTAGCCATTTTGCGGGGAGCTTACCTAGAGCGATCGGAGTTGATTAAGGCCAACTTGGTTGAGGCAGACCTAAGTTGGGCAAACCTAGATGGCGCTAACCTGAGTGGTGCAAATTTGAGCCGAGCAATTTTGGCTCAAGTAACGTTAGGCTCTGTTGTGCTACGCGGGGCAGTTTTAGTGGACACTAAGCTTTCTCAAGTCAATCTGGATCAGGTTGACCTCAACTGGGTAACGATGCCTCATCTGCCCAGGTGAGCAGCTTGTCATCCTGCTGTCTCGATAGGTATGTGTTAGATGACATTTAATACCTTCACGCTTACCGGTCATCTAACTTGTCACTAGATACCGACTAATAGGCTAACAACTACCCCCGCCCCTCACAATCAGAAGTGTAGGGTGCGAATTTTTGTTGAACCTGCTCGTGATATGTGCGTGATTGCACGAGGGTTGCGATCGCACAATTGCCACGATTTCTTCAAATCTGCTTGCTGCCTTTGTTCGGTTTTTACTGGGCTAACAAAGTACTAATTATTCTTTAAAACTATCCAGGTAGCACTGCTTCTAGCTCATTGTAATCAAACTATCAGCGCCAGCAGGCTTTTCGCATGAGCTGCTCTTCCAGATAAGGTGGGTAACTCAGCATTATTACGGTAGCTTATATGTAAATTAATTTACACAATACTTACTGAGCGAGAAAAACTTCTTACTCCACTCAATGTCAATCTCCAACCTACACATCGGTGTGAGAGCTATGAGCCAAAACCATTTTGCTTTTCTCGGTAACGCTGTTTTAGCAGCGGCTGTTCTTGCGATCGCTCAAGCTGGGGCTGTTTCAGCAACGCCTTTGACGAATCCAACAAGTCAGACAGACAAAATTTCTATTGTTCAGCCATCTCAAACACAGGAGATTGCTGACTTCAGGAGTCAGGTTAAAGATGACGACAAAGACGACGCAAAAGACAGTGATCATGATGACGATCATGACCATGACGACCATGACCATGAAAGAGATGGTGACACGATTAAGAAATTACCAAAATCCATCTCTAGTGCTATCTTTAGCGATTTAGCCAAGCGGGTAGGGGAAGACGCTTCAGGGTTTCGCATCGTCAAATTTGAACAACAAGAATGGTCGAATGGTTGCTTAGGGCTAGGTAGTGGGGGAGATAGCTGTACTCAGGCCGTTGTTCCTGGATACCAAGTGGTTGTGGTTCGCGATCGACAGTATTGGGTGTATCGCACAGACGAATCGGGTTCTCTAGTAAGCTACGACGAAACCGTATCTCAAATGATAACTGCCCGTTCAACGGTTCTAATGACCCGTCAGCAGCAGTTGATGACTCGTCAAGTTAGCGCTACTAGCGTTCAGGCAACCAGCACAGAAAGCTCTACCGTCGCTGGTACATCGATGTCAGCCAGTGAAACTACAAGTGCAACTACAATGGCGGGCGCTGCAATGACCAGCGCTGCAATGGGGGGCACCACAGTCGCTACTAGCTCGTCGATGGCTAGCTTCAGCGATGTCTCGTCCACGTACTGGGCTAGCTCGTTTATTGCCGAATTGGCGAAGCTAACCATCGTGAAAGGCTTTCCAGATGGCAGCTTCCGTCCTGACGATGTGGTGACGAAAGCACAGTTTGCGGCAATCCTCCGTAAAGCGTTTGAACAAGCTAAAGTCCGTGATGCGATCGCGTTCCGAGATGTATCAAGCAGCTACTGGGCTTACGGCGCAATCCGCGAAGCTTATGAGATGGGCTTCTTTGGCGATGAAACGAAGGAATTTAACCCAACGCTTCGTTTAACTCGATTAGATATTCTAGTTGCGTTAGCAAATGCCTTGAACTACACGACAACGACAGGTTCGGTCGAGACAATTTTATCGACATACACGGATGCGGCTAGCATTCCAACGCAGCACCGTTCACTGATTGCTGCTCTAACCGAACGGGGGATTATTATCAACTATCCCAGTACCAGTCGTCTTGAGCTAACTCGTGTAGCAACCCGATCTGAACTGAGCGCATTTGTTTACCAAACGCTAACCACGATCGGCAAAGTTCAAAGCATCTCTTCGCCCTATGCGGTAGAAGTAAACCAGACCAGTAGCACTGGTAGCACCGCCGAGCAAGGCAAAAAACAAAACTGCAATCAGGGAATTGGCAACGGCTCAGAAGGATGTGATCCTGGCAACTCTCGTCCCCACGGCGGTAGCAATGACGAAGGCGGAAGAACGCCTGGAAATAAATAGTTACTAGTGACAAGAAAATACAGAAGTCACGATAGATTATTTGACGTTTAACTTTTCTACTGCGATCGTACTGAGTGAGATTATTCTTTCACTCAGTACGATTATTTTTTATTCCAGTACGATTATCTTTTATTAAAGGTGTTACCGTTCTCATCTCTAATGGAATTTTCTCTAAACTGTCCTCACCAGGGGTGGAGAAGTTTAATACTGCACTTAGCTATCATTTGGTTAAATGTCATTCTATTGGCTTTTACCCAAGCCTAGACTTGGTATAGAAAGTTTTTTATTAAGCTTATGCAGGTTTTAATTCTCGGTGGAAGTGGACGGATTGGCAGCAAAGTAGCGGCAGATTTGCTGGCCCACACCTCAGTAGCGATTACGATCGCAGGACGCAATCTCACAACAGGTGCAAAACTCAGCCATCAACTGGGAGAGCGAGTTGAGTTCGTCGTTACAGATTTGAGCGATCGCACGCGGCTGGAAGAGGCAATTTCGAGAGCCGATCTTGTCATTCACTGTGCTGGGCCGTTTCTTTACCGAGATACCAGTGTGCTAAAAACCTGCATCGAGCGAGGCGTTAATTATCTGGATGTTAGCGATCATCCGTCGTTTACTCGAAAGGCGCTGGCGCATCGAGCAGAGGCAGAAGCCGCAGGTGTCACTGCAATCGTCAACACTGGCATCTTTCCAGGCATTTCAAACAGCATGGTGCGGAGAGATGTGGAGCAGTTAGACAAACCCGAAAAAATTCACCTCAGCTATGTGGTGGCAGGCTCGGGCGGAGCAGGCGTCACGGTGATGCGAACGACGTTTCTAGGGTTGCAGCGCCCATTTCAGGCTTGGCTGAATGGGCAATGGCAGACCGTAAAGCCCTATAGCGATCGTGAGGTCGTCGAATTTCCCTCCTATGGCAAGATCGGCGTCTACTGGTTTGATATGCCAGAAGCGTTCACGCTGCCAGAGACATTTCCAGTTGAAAGTGTTGTGACCAAATTTGCGACCATTCCGCAGTTTTATAACTACCTAACTTGGAGCGTAGCGCGGTGGTGGCATCCCAAGCTGTTGCAAACAAAAGCGGTGATCGAGTTCTTGTCTCACGTCAGCCATGCTATGACTGATGTCAGCGATCGCTTTAGTGGAATTGGCGTGGCAATTCGCTCGGAGGTAACGGGTCAGAAGGAGGGTCAGGCAATGCGCTGTTGCTCGACGATGGTGCATCCTGACACCGCGATTTCGGCTGGAATGGGAACCGGGACGGTGGCAGAACTAATCTTGTCTGGAAAACTGAAGAAACCGGGAGTTTGGGCAGTAGAACAAGCGTTACCAACCGACCTGTTTGAAGTAATGATGCGCGATCGCGGTATTGAGATCAATCAGCAGTTACTTCCGGTGTAGAGGAGGAGGTGCTTGACCTGTTCCTCCTCGTATTGGTTTTAGCGCGATTAGAAGCAATCTATTCTCACGCGCCTTTGCCTTGTTCTTCCCGTTGTGCTGTATTCTCCTCTAGCGTAGTATTTCCTTCAATATTACGTTCATACCATTTCATCAGTGGCGTTGAGGTTACTCCATGTAAAAAGATCGAAATCGCGATCGTCCAATAGGTGATCCAAGCAATTCGTTCTCCACTGTCGCCTTCCAGCCCAGACTTTAAGGCGTAGGCGAGATAGTAGATAGAGCCAACGCCTCGAATGCCAAACCAGCCGTAAAGCCATCGCGTCGCTGGGTGTACTCTTAGTCCTATGGTGCTAACCCAAGCTCCAATCGGGCGCACAACAAATAGCAACAATCCAGCGATTAAAAAACCGCCGCCAGCATAGGTAAACATTGGCTCTTTTAGCAGGAGCGATCCGAGGAGCAAAATTGTGCCAATCTCAGAGAGTTTCTCGATCCGCTCAATAAACCGAAGCTGGGAATTTGACTTTTCGCCATCGCGTCTCCGGCGCATTGTTAGTCCTGCGACAAAGACAGCTAGAAAGCCATATCCATTAACAAATTCAGCCAAAGTGTAAGCAATAAAGATGACACTAAGAGAAACAAAGTCCTCCATCAGTTCATCCACAATGTGAAATTGTTGGAGGCGGCGATCAATCCATCGCACGGCTTTCGCTGCTGCAAATCCAACGACCGTTCCGGCAATGATCGCCCATACCAGATCGACCGCTGCCCATTGTTTAAACCAGTTCTGCCAGTTTCCATCCTCTAGCAGATGCAGTCCAAAATACACGAAGGGAAAGGCCAGAGCATCATTCAGTCCGCCTTCTGAGGTTAAACCAAATCGCAGTTCATCGCGATCGCTGGGGTCATACAACTGCACTTCTGATGCCAAGACTGGATCGGTCGGGGCTAGGATTGCTCCTAGCAAAATAGCGGGTGCCCAGTCCAGTTTCAGAAGCCAATGACCCGCCGCCGCAACTGCAAAAATGGAAATGGGCATTAAAAATCCGATCAGCCGAGCTGTGGATTGCCAAGCCGAAAACCGGATTGGACGACTGATTTTGAGTCCACACCCAAACAGCGAAATCAGAACGACAAATTCAGAGACTCGCTCCAGAATCTGCGTATCTGGACGGATTTTAACTAAGTTGAGTCCATAAGGACCCAAACCCACGCCAACGATCAAATAAATAAGGGCATATGAAAGCGGAAGACGCCCAATTAAGCCTGAACCTAGAGTGACTACAAGTAGGAGTACGCCAATAACAAGTAGGCTGAGAAGATAAGCGTCCACAAATTGCCTTTTACAAAAACCATCCTACTCTACGCTGCTCGTTTCATAACTTAACTCCTCTTCAGACAGAATTTTGGGCTTAGACGCTATCGCTTTTAGTAGACGGAATTAAATTTTAGCGACGATTTGATTTCTGAATGTAGCCCCACTTATCGCCCACTTTGACTCGCGCCATTCCGTCTGAAAATGACCCAGCTTCGTCAAATTGAGGGACGATCGCAATCTTTCCAGCGTGATTAATATAACCCCACTGATTGTCGTACTTAACGGGCGCTAGTCCATCAGAAAACTGTGCAGCGTAGCTAAAATCTGCTGGAACCACTAATTTACCAGTTTTATCGATGTAGCCCCACAGTTGACCCATTTCAACAAGTGCCAACCCGTCCGAAAAATCAGATGCAAATTTAAACTTGGGTGGAATGATTTGCTTTCCAGTTTTGTCAATGTAGCCCCACTTGTCGCCGACTCGAACTCGCGCCATCGAGCCTGAAAAATTAAATGCGCCATCAAACTGAGGCTTAATCGCAATCTTTCCAGTCTTATCGATATAGCCCCATTGCTTGCCGGCTCGAACAGCAGCTAATCCTTCCGAAAATTTCCAGCCATCGTCAAACTCTTGTTGAAAAGCAGCTTTCCCCGTCGGGCTGATATAGCGATACTTTTGACCGAGTTTAACGGCTGCTAAGCCTTCAGAAAATCCTGATGTGTATAGAAACTGTGGCTGAATTGCAACTTGCCCTTGGCGGTTGATAAAACCAACGTTTTGATTCAGGCGAATCGCGGCTAACCCGTTTTGAAACGGTGCAGCAGTTTCAAATCGAGGCGAGACGACTAGCGTTCCGGTGCGATCGATGTAGCCATAGCGATCGCCCGACTTCACAATGGCAAATCCTTCAGAAAAGGGAGAATAGAGTTCAAATTTTGATGTTGGTTGTACAGCAACTTTACCTGCGCGATCGATGTATCGGAATTCTTCTCCGACCTGAACTAGGGCAATGCCTTCAGAAAAATCGGTGGCACTATCGAACTGGTTAGGAATCGTGAGCGGACTAGCTGACGTATTTTGAGCAATGGTCTGTCGCACAGAGTTTGCGCTCATAGATGCACGAAGGGGCACAGATTGAGTTTGAGACAAGAAACATGCGAGGCCAAAAGCGACACTAGCCCCAGCCACCAAGAGTAATTTGCTCATAAGGGAATTACTCCAGTCAAAGTAGAGGTCAGGCTCAACATTAAGAAACGGCTAACCATGCTCTTTCTGCAGCAGATTGATGCGATCGCGAGGTGAGTTCTTTGGCAGAGCTAAACTTCTTTTACCAACACTGTGCAGTATTTGTTGAGGTTGTAACCCGACACTTTTCAATTGTCTATTTAGTACTGCAAGCACTTGTTACAGACAAACTGAAGGGTGGGAATCGCCTCAGCAATACAGCGTAATTGATGAGTTTTGCCTTTACCTGAACTCTAGAATCAGCATTGTTTTATTCTAGGTCAGTCTATGTTGGTGCGTATCTATAGATGGTTAGTCTTGTAAATCAGCTTTGATGCCGTGTTTAGCTGTAGACAGACCAATGCAGCACCTTGTTCGGTTGTGGTTAATTGCTTTGGCTATGTTTCTTTCTTGGTTTGAAGCACGAGGTTATAGTGCTCCACTGTGGGAAACGGATCATAGAAATGGTGAAGCAGATTCTTCCACTCTTGATACTGAGCAGACTGGCGAAAGCCAACCGTATGATCTTCTAACTTTTCCCATTGCACCAATAAGATGTATCTGTCCCTATTTTCGACACAATTCTGGAGTTGGTGCCAAAGATAGCCAGGCATAGAAGCGATAATCACAGACGCTTGTTGAAACGCGCTTTCAAAGGCTTGGCTTTGAGCAGGTTTCACATCAAGGATGGCAACTTCTAAAATCATGTCGTTTATTTAACCAAATTCATACTAATCTGCCTACTGCAATGCTAGGCGCAACAACCGAACGGTCGTGTTCAGCGGACGCAAACAACCTGTGCACCTCAACAAAGCGGAATGATACATTCCGCTGTAACAGCTGGAATTCCTTACTGCTCTGATTTGCTGAGCTTCCACGGCTGCTGTCTCCACCCTAACTTCTGTCTTGCTGCCTGCTTGACTGACAGAAGTACTGGAAGTTGAAACGAAAGCTAGGAGGGAAGCA
>NZ_JCACCM010000143.1:0-13993 GCF_059501405.1 Myxacorys sp. | reverse complement strand
TTCAAGGATTATCGTACTTAATTTCGAATATTCCCGGTTAAGTTGACGATACCTTGTCTTGCGGCTCATCGGGAAGTTCAGACACTAAATCATTTGGATGGCTCATGCTGCGTCTCCTTGCAATGTTTTGATTTGCGTGTCAATTTGGGAAATTTGCAAATCGACTCCCTGAAGTCGCACCAAATCCCAAGGTTCGCAGTTTGAGCGGTGGGCTGCCAGCAACGCTCTCTGACTGTGAAGGTTTTTCAACCGCTGCTCCGGTGTCAGCCAGGAATAGGGCTCGCTCTTGGGCTGTTCGGCTCTAATTTCTGCAAGTCGTCGCTTCAATTGGTCAATCTGGCTTTGTGTTCGTCCAATTGCTTGCCGGACTGCGGCTCGACCCAACGGCATTGATTGGGGAATGAGTTCGAGCGCGGCTTTTAATTGAATTAAATCGGATTGCAATTCTTCCATAAAACTCCAGACCTGGGGGTCGTGTGTAGCGTCCGCGTCCTCCCCTGGATTGGCGTGTTATGTACCTATTTTATCGTGGAACAAGAGATCGAGGGCATAATCAAAACGCTTTCCCTCATGAGCCAACGACCATCGCCCCTCACCCTTCGCCCTAAAAACCTAGCGATCGCACTGCTAATCTAGATCGCCACACTAATCACTCTGGCAATAGCGATCGCGCGCTTCCTTCTATGACCCTAGGATGACTTGAAATTTGACCAAAAATGTTCTCTATGCGCAGACTATGGGGAAGGTTAGAGACCAGGTATATACGTATCTTATGACGTTAACAGAGTAAATATATACTCAGCAGAACTGCGAATAACAAGAATTTTGACCGGATCATCAGAAAGTTCCACGTAAACAATTCTTGGTAGTTACTTCAACGAAGACAATAGTTTAGTATTTACGCTTATGCCATCCGCAAGCTTGCAGGTAGCCTTGCACGATCTCCCCGATGGGGCACTAGAGGCGGTCGTTGATCTCAATTTCGTGCAGCGCTCTTTACTGGAGGCTCTAGGTTTTGACACAGGGAAAGGGGAAGTCTGCCCACAATATGACACTGGTAGTGGCGACGTTGATTACGCAGTTCGCAAAAATAGCCCAAATGATATCTTTCTACGCACACAGTCTAATCCGTACCTCTTGATTGAACTCAAGGGACGAGACGTTAGCTTATCTGAAGGGTCAGCGAGCTACAGGAGGGCTGTTCGTCAGATCAAAAGATATTTATTGGGTAGTCATTGCAAAACAGCGCAGTGGGGCATCATCACCAATTCTGTTCACATTCAGCTTTTTCGTAAACATAGGAAGGTCGTTCACCCTGCCACGCCTTGCCTTGCAATTACTGTTGAGAATATTGGCCAGGTTATCGCGCTAGTGCGAGATAAAATTGAACAGCCTGTCAGAGCGTTAACCCTCTCGGTTTACAACAACAAAGGTGGTGTTGGTAAAACAACCACAACGGTGAATCTTGCTGCAGTCCTCACCTTATTGGGGCAGGAAGTTCTCGTTGTAGACTGCGATCCCAACCAGCAAGATCTCACTAGCTCTCTAGGACTGCCATTAAGCGAAGGAGCCGTTTTTCAGGCACTAACAGACAGAAACGTTAACCTTCGCACAGCCATTAAGCCCTTCTCCATTACATATAAAGCTTTAGGCAAAGAGTTTAAGTTTGACGTTATCCCCGCAGATAAGAAATTTATCGATTCCGTGGATGAGGTACAACTTCGCCAACAGTTAAAGCCCGATAGTCTTCAACGAAATCTAGAGTCACTAAAGTCGGAGTATGACTACATCTTGATTGATGCTCCACCTAACTGGCGAATCTTTAGCCAGTTGGCAGTCTATGCAGCGGATGTGGTCTTAATGCCGACTAAGCACAACAATTTATTCTCTCTAGAGAATGCAGCACTGGCGATGAAAGAGTTCATCCCCGAAGCACAGAGAGCAAGAGAGGATGGTAGACCCGTAGCACTACCTGTGTTCTTCAATGGCGAAAGAACGACACCTTCCCAAATAGAAGCGGCGCAACTTGCAATTACTAACATTCTCAAGCAAGCCAAAAAAGACGGATTCGACCTGATGCCGCACTTTTTTCCTCGGTATACCACCACCCAGAAAGATTTGCACATCTTTGAAGTGCCTAGCTATGCGAACATTGCCAGCGCCGCATTTTCTCGCATTCCGGCGACCTATCGCGATAAAACCGCCCGTGACTACTATGTAGCTCTAGCAAAGGAGTACTTTCTACAATGAGCACCTTCACTGATATTGGCAACCTCATGTATTTGTATCTGGATGAGATCGATCCAGGTGAAGGCACCGATGCCGCTGAATTTCTAGTTAAAGCAACTGCTCAGCAACTGAAGGATGCTGGTGGACGAAACTGGGTGCCCACGATCGTCAAGGAAACTAGCAAAGATCGCTATGAAGTGGTTGGCAATGCATTCATCTACGCTGTTGCCGAAGCAGCGGGTCTAGAGCGCGTTTGGTGTATTGTTGCGGACGATAGCGAGGCAACGGCTGCAATCACAAAAACGCTATCAAGAGAAGCGATTCCTCAAATAAATCTCTCTAAAGCCTCAAGAGATGACATCCAGGCAGCACTGCAATATCTCATTGAACAACCCGGTAGTGGTCTCACAGGCATCAAGCTTCCAGTAGCGACGAACCGGATTGATGAAGCGCCCCGCCAGTACTGGAAGACGTTAGACCCTATTACAAACCTGAAGTGTGGGATTACCAAAGGCAAGAAACTCAACGCTTTGAAGCAGGTTTTTTACGTAACGCCGCAGCCCATGCCGGATGTAATTAAAGATCCTACTGTTCTACAAACCTTAACTGCCCAAGAATTAAAGAAGATGGCGAAAAAACGAGAGTTGTCGGGATACAACAAATTGAAAAAATCAGATTTGGTTGAGCTACTGAGTCAGTGATTGAGGGGATGCCCGAAGAAGGCAATCGGCAGGATACACAAGAGGTATCTGACAGGGGGACGCGTATCCGATGGATGATGTGTCCTCTGCTCGTGAACTCTGATTTTTGGCTCAACGGGGTTGGATATGGCGACGAGGAGCCACCCCTGGATTAATCAGGTCTCTGAGTTCTTGTTCAGACATTTGGTCAAGTCCAGCTTGAAGTTCTTCGCTAGAGAGGTGATAGCCGTAGCTTTCAGCAACCTCGATACAGCTTTGGAGGGTCATAGCCGCCCTGAGGTTGTTCCTCAAGGCTTCATTTTGTTTTGCATCGGCTAAAAACTGGGATACGTTTGGATGGTTCATCGTAGGCTTCCTGTCACTAGAGTTAATTTGTTGTTCGTGCAAAAAAAACTTGCTATAGATTCATCAGCTACAACTAACGCTCTGCAGTGAATGTTACTGAATGCTCACTCTTCACTACGGGTGAAGTGTAGAAGAAACAGTGCAGCATTTGACGATACTCCACAACACAAGTACCTGAAGGTGGCGGCACTCAGGTCGCCGATATTTAATAGAGTTACACCAACAAAACTTGTCTTCGCAATTTGCTTGCCTCTTCACTCTGTTATAAAGCTCGCAAGACAGAGGCGTCGGTTCTGATCACAAATCTTGAGTTTTCAGGCTAACTCAAACAGGATTTTCAACACAAGAGCTGCTAATCGCGATCCTTCGGAGCTTGGCAGCGCCAAAATCAAGGGAGATTTATCTAAACAAAGGAGATCAGAACGGAGCGAATCAAGTTGCCATGCAGCTAGAAGGGTGGACGACCAACCAAAACGATTCTCGTCCATCAATCAACACCGTTACTGAACGGGCCGCAGGATCTATCCGGTTCAGGTAGATGCAACTCACCAGACGATTTAGACATTCGAGGGCATCGATGCGGAGGTAGAGCAAAAGGAATGCGGCATTGAGTCAATCTCTGCCAACTTTCAAAGCAAAACCGTGTGTGAGAAGCCCTATATAAAACTTTTGGCTGTTAATAGGGGTTCTCACACACACGCAGCAGCTAAGGGTATATCCCTACTTTGAGATATTTAGTTTGCGGTTTTGGGGGAAGAATCGGGGAAGTCCCCAACTCTACACCTTAAAACCTATGCCAGGAACCGGACTTGAACCGGTGACACGAGGATTTTCAGTCCTCTGCTCTACCAACTGAGCTATCCCGGCGGGGATCACTTTTCAAACGCTTAACTAAAGTAGCAAACTTAGCAAAAATTTGCAAGCTAGTTTTTGTTGAACTGCAGCATCAACGATGCCAATACAGGTGAATACAAAGCCTCCAACCGGGAAGCTTGTCCGCAAACTCAAGTAAATCAGGCAAAATGGAGGAGGTAAAATTTAGCTGTATCAGAACATTGATCCAGTCTAAAGCTACTTCTACTCAAAACCCCTATGACTCGCCGACGTTCTACGCCTTGGATTCACCGATGGTCGCGTCCCCTCATTGGCGCGATCGCAACCCTCGGCATTCTCAATACAGGCTACATCACCTATAACAAGCTTTTCAGCCAGGCCGTAGCTTGTCCATCGGGGGGCTGTGAACGGGTGCTTGAAAGCCCTTACGCTACTGTTTTTGGCTTACCTCTGTCCCTGTTTGGCTTGCTGGCCTATTTGGCAATGGCAGTGTTAGCCCTGGCTCCTTTGGCGGTTGATCCTGAAAGCAAAAAATCCCTGCGGACTAGTCTAGAAAATAATACTTGGCCGCTGCTCTTTGCGGGCGCAACCGCAATGCTGCTGTTTAGCGGCTACCTGATGTACATCATGTTCTCCAAGTTTGTGGCGAACTACGGAATCAATGGAGTGTGCTACTTCTGTATTGCCTCTGCCCTCTTTGCCAGCGCGATGTTTGTGCTGACGCTGATTGGACGAGATTGGAACGATCGAGGACAACTGTTCTTTCTGGGAACAATTGTGGCAATGGTAACGCTAATTACAACGCTGGCTGTCTATTCTCCAATTGGGCAAAGAAGCGCGAACGCAGTGACAATTGGCGATGCAAATGGAAATCCATACTTTCTCGTAGAGAACTCTTCTGGAGAGGCGGAATTGGGTCTGGCTCGTCACCTCAAACAGACTGGTGCAGAGATGTACGGTGCGTATTGGTGTCCGCACTGCTGTGAGCAGAAAGAACTGTTTGGCAAAGAGGCTATGAATGAGTTTACCTACGTCGAGTGTGCCGAGGGGGGAAAGGCAGCTCAGGTCGAAATGTGCAAAGCGATCGCACCTGAAGTTGAAAAGCAAACCGGGAAAGAATTCGGGTTTCCAACGTGGGAAATTAACGGCAAGTATTACGGTGGACGGCAGACTCTGGAAGAGCTTGCTCAGCATTCGGGTTACACCGGGCCTAAGAATTTTCAAAACAGCTTCAAGGCTTGTCGCCAGCCCTAAAAGGGTTCACGCTCAGTGCCTTGAAATCTAGGATGAACGCGCCGATCTACTGACGCTGCCTGTGTTTCAACTAAAATTCCTCGTCCCTCTACTATGGAGGAACGAGGAATTATTTTTTATTAAAAGCGGTGCAGCAGAGTAGGATTATTAGCCTACTAGGTGCAAGATGTCACGCGCAACACTATAGCCTGCCAAGTCCCAAAGCAGATAAGCTGTGAAACCAATCATCGCAAGACGACCATTCCATAGTTCTGCTTGAGGATTCCAACCAAACAAGAAAGCGTTGCGGTCTTTGCCGTTGTATGCAGTAGAAACAGGAGGTAAATCGGTGCTAGGACGTGATTGCATTGTTTGTATTCCAAATGAACTTCACTATACTTTACATATTAGACCCGGCATTCCTAGCTGTCCTATACCTATGGTTCTAATAAAGAGCTTGCTCAGCATTCGGGTTACACTGGGCCTAAGAATTTTCAAAACAGCTTGATTGAAATTTATTAGCATTGAAATCTAGGATGAACGCGCCGATCTACTGACGCTGCCTGTGTTTCAACTAAAATTCCTCGTCCCTCTACTATGGAGGAACGAGGAATTATTTTTTATTAAAAGCGGTGCAGCAGAGTAGGATTATTAGCCTACTAGGTGCAAGATGTCACGCGCAACACTATAGCCTGCCAAGTCCCAAAGCAGATAAGCTGTGAAACCAATCATCGCAAGACGACCATTCCATAGTTCTGCTTGAGGATTCCAACCAAACAAGAAAGCGTTGCGGTCTTTGCCGTTGTATGCAGTAGAAACAGGAGGTAAATCGGTGCTAGGACGTGATTGCATTGTTTGTATTCCAAATGAACTTCACTATACTTTACATATTAGACCCGGCATTCCTAGCTGTCCTATACCTATGGTTCTAATTAAGCAGTCTCGCTTTTGAGAGACGTTCAAGCAACATGAAGTCTCCTTTGTGTTGATTCACTTTTACAGTGGTCAATTTAAGCATTGGAGAAAATCAGTGTGAAAAAGCGAACCAAAAGAACCAGCGCCACCACGCTTGATTTTGCCTCAAGCATAGCGGCGCTAGCAGACACCATTAAAAAATGGCGAATTATTCAGCCTCGGCTTCTGCAACGGGTTGAGCGTCTTGCTTCACGGTCATAAACCGGATGACTTCGGTGCTAAGGCGCATTGCCCGCTCCATGGCGGCAATTTGGCTGCCATTGGAGGTGAAATTCATTTGAACGTAGATGCCTTCCCGCTGTCTATCAATTTCATAAGCAAGGCGACGTTTGCCCCGATGCTGAGTTTCCAAAATTTCTGCGCCATTATCCCGCAAAATAGTTTGGTACTTCTCGATCGCTTGATCCACTGCCTCGTCATTCAGATCGGGGCGCATGATGTACATGGTTTCGTAAAGATTGCTCATTGAAGTTCTCCTTATGGACAAGATGGCTCTTTCTAAAATCGGTGGAACAGGTGGAGCAGTGCTGAGCGGCACTCGATCTACCGTTGAGTCCACCAACCATAAAAAAGCAAGGACTTATAATTCTATACCAGTTTCTAAACCAATCGCGTCAAATCTACCCGGTCAACTAACAGGATATTGGCAAATCTATGGCTCAGCGTTATGTTCGAGTAAAAGCGGCAGAAAAAATTTATTATGGGTTGCTGAAAATTGATCGCACTGTGCAGGTGCTAGATGCTCCGCCATGGCTTAAGGGGCAGCCGACAGATGTGATTTTAGACCCAAATCAGTATCAAACTTTAGCTCCCTGTGCGCCCTCGAAAATTGTGGCTGTAGGAAAAAATTATGCTAATCATGCTGCAGAAATGGGAACTCCTGTTCCTCAAGAGCCGCTTTTGTTTTTGAAGCCGCCTACAACTGTGATTGCGGCAGAAGCAGAAATTTTCTATCCATCGCAGTCCGAGCGGGTGGACTATGAAGGAGAACTAGCATTAGTGATTGGCGATCGCGCCTATGCCTGCACGCCCGAAGAGGCTCATAGCAAGATTTGGGGCTATACGATTGCTAACGACGTGACCGCACGAGATTTGCAGCGCCAAGACGGACAGTGGACTCGTGCCAAGGGATTTGATACCTTCTGTCCGCTCGGTCCGTGGGTGGTGCGTGAGATTAATCCAGACGCAAGGCTACAGACATTCCTCAATGACAGTCCCACTCCAGTGCAAACCGCCACCATTAGCGACATGGTGTTTACGCCAGATGCATTGGTATCCTACATCAGCCAAGTGATGACGCTATTTCCAGGAGATGTGATTTTGACAGGCACACCGGATGGGATCGGCGCACTGCAAGTCGGCGATCGCGTCCGCATCGAAATCGAGGGAATTGGCTTTCTGGAGAATACGGTCGCCGCACGATCTCTAAAATCAGATTAGCGAACCTGCATGTGAACGGCATCTGAAATAGTCGGAATTTCTGCATAGCGTCCCAACGCTGATTGAATCAGAGAGTACCCGATCGCCGCGATCGTGCCTAGAAAAACGGCATTGAATAGCGTCTGAGTCAGCAATCCTCCCATACCAAAAACGGGCGCTAGAATCGCACTCCAGATAATGCCAATCAAACTCAAGGCAATGGAGAACAGAAGCGCCTGCATCGTATTGAAGCGAATAAAGTGAGGAATACTCTCGTTTCTAACCACGAGTAGGTAGAGCGCAAAAAACACAATGAGAGACGCAAACGGAATACTGCCATACAGCAGAAACAGGGGAGCCAGAGGAACTGCTAGAAGCGCAAGCAGGGGACTGAGAAAAGAGCCACTTAGAGGCGCTGCGACTAGCACAACCAGATCTAAGAGGGGTAGAAAGTAAGCAAGACAAGCAAAAATGCGATCGGACACTGTAGTAGACCCGCGCCAAGCCATGAATCATTCTCCTAAATTTCGCGTTAACCAAGGTGCTATTGTGCTAAGCACAGAATAGCGCAGTTCCTGCGTTCCTGTATTGACTCGCTATTGTTGCTCAACGTTGATTACTCAATATTGGTAACTCGAAACCCCATCTGACATTGGTATTGCGCCGGGAGATGCTCACCGCGACGGCGAATAGTTTGACCGCAGCGCAACTGTCCCTGCTGCCAGCGAGGTTGTCCGCTCTGGTCAGCGAGTAGGCAGGTCTGACACACTTGCTCTGGGGAAATGGTGCGATCACCGATGAGGATGACTAACATAAATACCTCCTCAGTTGAAAATTGAAGAGAATAAAAGTAGGGTTGTATTGGCTGTTTTACCCAAAACTAACCGCTTGACATGAGAGATGTCTTAAAAGTTTGCCCTAGCTTCTGAAGTTCGATTGTCCCAATTCTAGAGCAGGTTTATTGAGACGTTCGGTAATTTTGATACCGCTTAACGCAAATTCTGAAAGGATTGTTTTACAGTGTGGCGAACCAACCCTTATGCGCTCAAAAATTACTCATTCAATGAAGAGCGGAGTTAGGTATGGCAAGAACTGCAACAGGCCTGAAGCGCTCTTGAGCTAAGGATCTTAAGACTTCATTGAGATAAGCCTTAAATTAAGCCGTGTAAGTTGAGTCAAGCAAGAATCATCAACTTAAATACTAATTAGCTAAAAATTGATCAGCTCGAGCCGTCTTGCTCCATTTCATCGGGTGGTGTGACTCTGCCTCGACGTTTCCGGGCCTCCATCGCTCGCTCTAAGACAGAGAGCAAGCCGGGAGATTCTTCTTGCAAGGCCAGTAACAGGCGTTCACCTTCTTCGAGATCGCCAGGATCTTCTCCGGTTTCCATCACCGTCTTGAGGCGAGGCAGCGCGAGTTCGTCTACAAGCTGGACGAGACTGTGCAGGCAGCGATTGAATTGTCGTTCGGTTAATGTCGAATCTTCTAGAGGAAACTCGATAATGGCACGAATTTCGCCATCGGAGGGATCATACTCCCACTGAAGCATTTTCGTTTCCCAAGAGATGCAAAGCATAGTTTGAAGGATCGCGGCCTTGTGGGGATGATTTTTAACGCCTGCCAGTACCCGAGGCGCAAAAATCTCAAAAAACTCACCGTCTTCATCTAGCTGAATCACAATCAGGAAGTCTTCGATGTGCTCACCGTAGACGCCCGTAAGAATGCGCCATCCTTCCTGGTCTACCTTATATTTCCAGCCTTTGGCATCTAAATAGCTGGCAATCTGCTTTAGCGTTGTACCCATAGCTGTTTCTTAGTCGATCAGAATCTATTGATGAGCGAAATTACCATACCATAGCTCAGTCTAGCTGTCGGTTGTCAGATTTTGCCAACGGGATTGAAGTGGAGTGACGGCGCGATCGACTTGTTCTAGGAGAGCGGCAACAGTTGAAGAATTGTCTAAAATCACGTCGGCGCGATCGCATTTGTCTTGAATCGGCATTTGGCTTTTAATTCGGGCGTGAGCCTGCTCTAAGGTCAGCTTTTCGCGCTGCATCAAGCGTTGAATCTGTTGTTCAGTAGAGGTATAAACCACCCAAATCTCATCCACAATGTCCGTTAGATTCGCTTCAAACAGCAGAGGGATCACCAGCACAATAGCAGCGTGAGGGTTTGCTGAGCTATCTAAAGCGTTACATAAAGCATTGCGATCGGCAGTCATCGCTTGCCGTACATAGGGATGAATTTGCCCTTCTAACCATTGGCGCTCAGTTGGATTTTGGAAGACAATTTCTCCTAAATGACGGCGGTTCAAGGTTCCATCGGAATGCAGAATCGTGCTGCCATAGCGATCGCGAATTGCAGCAAGGGCTGGACTTCCCGGCTGAACGGCATTTCTGGCATAGAGATCGGCATCCAAGATCGGCAAGGAATAGCGTGTTGCTAGATAGGTGGAAACGGTGGTTTTACCCATACCAATTCCGCCTGTTAAGCCAATAGTTCGGGGATGAGATTCTGTCATAGGGACGCCTGCAACAAGGCTAACGCAAGGAAATAAGAAGGCAAATTAAGTCATCATCCCTTTCTTGAGCACCAGCTTTCTTGAGTACCAGATTGTGCCGAACGATTCGCTTCTAGTGTAGAGTGCAATCTGATGTTCTGAGTCGTGGCTGAGCCTGCTTTGCATTATCTAATTTTGGCTGGAATTCTTCTACTGGGGACGGCATTCAGGTTTTGGAACTTGGATCTAAAGCCCTTGTGGATGGATGAAGTGATCACAGCATTATTTAGTTTTGGACACAGCTATTATGATGTGCCGTTAGAAAAAGCGTTTGCGGTTTCGGCCTTCGCTCAGATCTTTCAGCTAGATACTGCTGCAACCTGTAGCGGAATTGCTCAAACTATTTCAGTTCAATCAGTGCATCCGCCCTTGTTTTTTTGCTGGCTGAACAGTTGGCTTCAATGGACTGCCCCGTTGCCGCCGTCTTGGATCTGGAAAATTCGGGCGCTCAGCGCGATCGCAGGAGTGCTTTTAATTGGCATCACCTACACCCTCAATCGGGTCGCGTTTTCTAAAACTGCTGGATTGGTCGCTGCGTTGTCCATGGCGGTCTCTCCGTTTGCCGTTTACCTCTCTCAAGAAGCGCGTCACTATACCGTTCCGATGGTGTTTGTTGCGATCGCGCTCCTGGGACTGATTCAAATTCAGCACGATTTACAGCACCGACAGATCCGCTATTCCGTCTGGCTTGGTTGGATTGTGGTCAATGGGATCGGATTTTATGTTCACTACTTTTTTCTTCTAGCGACGATCGCGCAAATCGTCACCCTAATTCTTTTACAAGCATGGCAGAGCCGGTTAGGCAGAAGTCACCGTCGAAATTGGCTCGCGATTGTCCTTTCCACGGTCATGATTGGACTGCTGCATTTACCTGGATTGCCGACATTCCTAAGTCATATAGGACGGTCTGAAACCGATTGGTTAGAAGTGCCGCAAACAGGAATCTTGAGTGCGATCGCGCCGCTCTATCAGCTTGCCGCTGGATGGCTCGTAATGGCGATCGCGCTTCCAGTCGAAAATCAGCCCTTGTGGATTGCCATTCCTGCTGCTGTGTTGATGCTGCTGTTTGCAGGATGGTTGGGATGGCGAGTCGTCAAAGGATTACGACGGCTTTGGAACAATCCAAAAACGCAGTGGCAGACCCTAACGCTAACCGGATTTGTGCTGTGTAGCGTGCTGGAATTTCTAGCGATCGTCTATGGGTTGCATAAAGACATTACCCAGGTTCCGCGCTACAACTTTATCTACTTTCCAGCCGTTTGCGCGTTAGTTGGAGCCAGCCTTTGTGCAAAAAATACGGGTGAAAATAGAGAGACATCAAGAGATGAGAAGCCAACTTCAATGCCATCCATAATGGTGCTGTTGGCAGGCTGTTTGAGCTGTCTCTTTGTCGTCTACAATCTAGTTTTTCTCAAACCCTATCAACCTGAGAAAATTGCTCAAACCCTTAGCGCTTCTGGCTCATCTCTCGTCGTGATGGCATACGGAGATTTTCAAGATATTGCCTTGGGTTTGAGTTTTGCATTGGCATTACCGGAAGCAGAAACGTTTACCTTTGTGAGCAAGTCTCAGGGATACGAAGCGACATGGCAAACTCTTGCAGCGCTCAACCCCCAGCAATCTCACCAAGCCTTATGGATCATTGCCCCAGGACTCAGAAAATCAGACTTTCCGGCAACGCTTTCTACAGGCAGAACCGTATGCAACCGAAATCCAGTAGCTTATTACCGACTTGGAATTCCTTATCAGAAGTACGATTGCGACAAATAAGCGTTCCATGAGTTTTTACAGATGTCATCAACTGCATGTTTGACTCCATCTCTATCAATGTGCCATTGCTGATGTGCAAAAGCGTTGCAGAAACCTGATTTCTGGCTTACTCATCAATTTGCCACAGTTCTTTAGTGTATTCTTCGTCTAAAACCTTTTTAGGACGCATCACCAGCACAACCCGTCCCAACAACGCGAGATCAGGCGTGTCTTCAAACCAGCGCAACTGAAGCTGCTCATCTTCCGCAACAACAAAATAGCTATCCTCCTGCCACTGACGCTGAGCGCGATCGACTAACACGATCACTTCTTCCGCCGCTCCAGGAATGGGGCTGGGCAACTTATCACTGTCGCACAGCAGCGCGATCGGATCTTCTGCACTCCGCACCACTTGCCACCCCGGTAGCGTCACCCACGCCCCTGTACCAGAAAATTGCACCATCTGGAAAACTCCGACTGCATCAACAAACGGCACAGCGTCTAAGTCTGCTTTGCTGAGGGGAAGCTTGCCCACGACTGGAACGATCCGAGGCAATTCTTCATCCGACTCTAGCCGATAGGTCGGTAAACGCGGAGCCAAGCGCTTCGGCGTGACGGTGAAGTCTGTTAAGAGTTGCTCGATCGCTTTGCGGGCAGTAGCGCTGTGGGCAAATCTCAGACCCCTAGCAATGAGTCGCGATCGCTCTTGTAGGTCACTTTTCTGCTTTGCGGCTTTCCACGTCTGAAACGCAACTGCATCACCTGGATGATCAGTAAACGCTTCGTTGGTTCCCCCAAAGCGAGAGAAATCTTTCACCGCGCGAGCGATTTCATGGGCTTCGTCAGCGTCGAGTTTATGACTAAATAGAAAGTCAGCGGTAGCCGCGCGATCGCGTTGAGTCAGAATTCGCAGTTCGTACAACACATCACTGCTTTTACGCCCAAAAAATTCTTTTGCCGCATCGGACACGCCCACGGTTAGCATCGTGTCATACACTTGCGACGCTACGATAATTTGATTTTGCTGAATCGGCTCAAATCCAGTTTCCTCAAAGATAGCTTGTGGACTGTACCCAGCTTTCTGAAGTGTTTGGCAAGCGTGCGCCCATTCAACCCAGTTTCCTTCTTTCCGACGCAGCAATAACAGTAGCTCATCTGCGTTCGGCGGATTTTGCGGTGTATCGTTCATCCTTGATCTCTCCTTGGGCTAGCGTCGCCATCCGGCATTCTTCCTTGCGAAGCGTTACCGAAGGCATCCCTTCTTATACCAAGTTTCGGGCGTTGCTTCAGCAATTCTCATTATGAAAACAATTCTCATGCAAATCCGCTAGTTTGAGGAGCTAGATCGCTGAAAGTCTCAGAAGGGTTCGCCTAGTCTAAGGACTACCCTGGTTTTCGCTTTGCAGTTGACGACTATTCAGCGGTGCTCTCCACAATTGGCGAGGACGGAGGGACTTGAACCCCCACTCTTCAGGTTCGTAATCTGAGATGTTTATCCAGTTACACCAGGTCCTCATGCAGCGGAGAGCAGTGGACTCGAACCACAATTGTTCATCCCTCTGTTTAGCAAACAGCGTCGATCGCCTGATCGATTTACTCTCCATAGATTTGGTAGGTCGGGCAGGAGTCGCACCTGCAACGCAAGAAGCGGCTATTTTACAGACAGTTGCCCACGCTGATAGGCGAGCCGACCTATGATTTGTCTTTTGATGCTTAACGATGAGCAAGTTTGGCAGTGCAGGCGGAGACTTGAATCCATTAATCACACGCTTGAAAGACGTGTCACTCGTTGTGAAACTCCCCTCGAAAAGGCCCACTTCACTTCTGCACAATGAATGCCGTGCAAGTTGAAAAAGCTGTTGATTCACACACAGAATTTGAACCTGTAATACACGACTTGGCAAGTTACTGCGATAGAAAAAACGGTCGCGAGAGGAGATCGCGAGT
>NZ_JCACCM010000142.1:0-14314 GCF_059501405.1 Myxacorys sp. | reverse complement strand
TATTGGTTCATCTTATCCGCTTTATCTGTAGCAGGCATTAATTGAGATGGTATTACTGGTAAACCTGTCATTTGATCTAGGACTCACACACTATAGTGTTAGCGATTGCAGTAAATCGCCCATTCGGGACATGAAAGGCAAAATTTCTCCAAATTGTTAGGGCTTGTATCAAGGTCAGAGAAACCATGAAGCTTTTGGAGGAAGATGGATTGTATCGGATGCAGACTCGTCTTAGAGTCAGCAAACCGATAATTCGTGATGTTCCTCTAACCATTGGATCAACTGACCTGCTATCGAGTTAACCCAAGCTTGTTGAGCACTCTTGGGCTTTGGGAGAGGCATCACACACTCAAAGACCAAAGATTTGATCATAGCTTGAGGAATTGCGATGGTTTCACAATCAAAATCACCTGCTCACAGTTTCTCTCTACCAGGGGTGACACGCTTAAGGTCTTACCAGCTCACCTGGTTACGTGGGGATGTGTTAGCAGGAGTCACCGTCGCCGCTTATCTGGTTCCTCAATGCATAGCTTATGCTGAGCTAGCAGATGTGCCACCGATCGTTGGATTATGGGCAATTTTGCCACCGATACTAATCTACGCCCTGCTTGGATCGTCTCCTCAGCTCTCAGTCGGGCCAGAGTCAACGACAGCGGTGATGACGGCAGCAGCCATTGCGCCGATCGCCGCTAGTGATGGGAGCAACTATGCCAGTCTCAGCAGCCTGCTAGCGCTATTAGTGGGGATTGCCTGTTTAGTCGGAGCCTTTGCGCGATTAGGGTTCTTGGCTGAGCTATTATCTAAACCCATCTTGATTGGTTACATGGCCGGGGTAGCCGTGATTATGATCATCGGGCAGTTGGGAAAAATTAGCGGCATATCGCTTGAGGCGGAATCACTCTTTGGGCAAGTCCAGGAATTTTTGAGCCACTTCAACCAAATTCACCCACCGACTTTGATGCTCGCCACGTGTGTTTTGATCTTTTTACTCGTGGTTCAGCGTCGATTTCCTAATGCACCCGGCCCTCTGCTGGCAGTTCTATTGGCTACAGCCGCCGTCTATCTGTTTCACCTGGAGCAGCGTGGCATTGCTGTGATTGGTGAGATTCCGGCAGGCTTACCTCATTTGGCATTCCCAAAGGGCTTCTCACTACCGCAAATGAGTTATTTGATTTCTACAGCGATCGGCATTGCTCTCGTCGGGTATTCTGACAATGTGTTGACAGCTCGATCGTTTGCCGATCGCAATCGCTACCGCATTGATGCCAACCAAGAATTATTGGCGCTGGGTGCAGTCAACATTGGCACTGGAATCATGCAGGGATTTCCAGTTAGCAGCAGCGGCAGCCGAACCGCAATCGGGGATTCTCTAGGTAGCCGGTCGCAGGTCTTCTCCCTGGTTGCTTTTGTCGTTGTGATGCTGGTGCTACTGTTTTTGCGGCCTTTGCTTGCCCTATTTCCAAAAGCAGCATTGGGTGCGATCGTCATTTACGCCGCTCTGCGGCTGATCGAAATTCCAGAATTTAACCGATTGCGCCGCTTTAAGCAGAGTGAATTCAGGCTGGCTTTGATTACCCTCCTTGGGGTACTGGCGACCGATATTCTGATTGGGGTCGGTCTTGCTGTGGGATTATCAGTCATTGATTTATTTGCCCGGTTGATGCGACCCCACGATGCCGTCATGGGAGAAGTTCCGAACCTGCCAGGGTTGCATGATATTGATGATTGGCAAGGCGCAAAAACGATTCCTGGATTAGTAATCTATCGCTATGGTGCACCACTCTGTTTTGCGAATGCAGAGAACTTCAGACAACGGGCGATGAATGCCATTCGAGCAGAGCCAATTCGTGTTCAATGGTTTGTCCTCAACACTGAAGCCGTTGTTGAAATTGATATCACGGCTGCCGATATGTTGAAAGAATTGCATCGAGAATTAACCGCTCAACAGATTACCTTTGCCATGGCGCGGGTAAAACAGGACTTGTATGTGCAATTGAAGAAAGCAGGTTTAGTCGATCTAATGGGTCAGGAACGAATTTATCCAACTTTACACACCGCGATCGCAGCGTTTCATTCCGCTACTGATTAGCGGCAGGTCAGCGATCGCAACATCTTGCTAAATGATGATGTAACGCCCTTTATTCTCATGCACGACGATCGCCAAACTTGATGCTGCGGTTGACAGGATGGAAGACCTTACACTAACCCCCGGTAGTGTCGCCATGCCGAAGCCCAAAATGTGAGCATCTCCGTGGGGGAAAATGATGATATCACCAGGGGAAAGTGCCCGACAGATATTGGTTTTGGCTTTTACCCAGCAGTTCCCCTCCGCAACAATCTGAAAGGGGGCAATATTGAGTGATATGAGACTGGAGCGTATCCGCAAAATGTGAGCAAGAGGGGGTCTCAATGCTCCAGGAGGCAGAAAAGTCTAGGCGCAGGTCAATCACTCCAGAAAATCGGATGACCCGCAGGATATCTGAAAGCACATCCATCGCAAAGGGCGGGAGGGCTAATGGGCAGAAGCACCTGGCTGTACCAGCAGGCCGCCTGGAGCTCTAGTCAACAATCCTAGAGCCCTAGTCACTGCATAATTTAGAGCGAGTAGCTAAGTATAGGGTGATGTAGGCAAACGCTCTATACATCTGATCACCATAGGGCTAAAGCTTACGGTTCAATGCATTCCACTCTGATACCAGTTTTTGAGATCAATACCTCTCAAACAATGCGCCCAGCAGGAGAAAACTTATGACTTTGGCTCAGCAAGATGTGAGATTTGAGAATAAACCCTCGAGAATATCTCAGGAGAAAATTCAAACTGTTGCAACAATCCTTGCTAGAGGATTTGTCGACGATCCGATGTTTGAGTTTACCTTTCCAGGTCGGGACACTCGGCTTCAAGCTTTAACGGCGTTCTTTCAACCCTTTATCGTCGATAGCATGAAGCGGGGGAAGTTCTCCTTGCACCAGCAGGACAGGGAGTGTGCATTTGGTATCCACCTGATGTGTCGGTCTTCAGCGATGAGTTTGAGGAGGTGCTGAATGAAGTCTTGGCGATCGCCGTCCACTTTAGTGGCACAGAAGCCAGAACGCGCAGGGTTGTTTTATTGTCGGAAACAGAAATCTGGACGCTTGATTCTCTCGTTCGGCGTTCTTGAATGTTTTGAATCTCACAAACGAGAGATTAGGGCTTCTAGATATCTTCTAACGACAATAAAACAACCCTGGCCAGAACGCGGTTTGAGCATCTTGCTCATCAAGTGGGTGCCTATGAACCGACTGAGTCTCGTTGCGAAGTGCTATGGATTGCCCTTGTACCTGAAGCCCGAGGACGCGGATTAGGAGGGCATTTGTTACAGTCAGCTCTTGATGCTGGCGATGCCCAAGGTGTGGGTTCCTATCTTGTGTCTTCTAATCCTCGCAACCTCTCATTTTACGGGCGACATGGGTTTCGGAAAATAAGCTCCATTCAGATCAGCCCTACGTATTCGATGACAGGAATGTGGCGAGCTTCGGGTGGAGTAGCCCGGTGATGGCAGCAAGGCTTCAAAGAAAAGTCAGTCGTGTGTTTTCTGACTAAGAGGTCAGAAAATTTTGTTCATTTGTTGTGCAAGGTTACAGTTTTCATTTGCCTTAAACAACGATTCTTTTCCCATTCATTCTCTTTAATACGAGGAGAGCAAAAATGGCTAAATACAGGCATAACTTACCTCAACTCTCAGATGATTTATTTCTCACCGATGGCGGCATTGAAACAACTCTGATCTTTCACGAAGGGCTAGACTTGCCCCACTTTGCAGCCTTTGATTTATTTAGATATTCTGAAGGCCAAAAAGCTCTAGAGAAATATTTTCGTACCTACGCTGCTCTGGCGACAGACTATCAAGTGGGACTCGTGTTGGAAAGCGCTACCTGGAGAGCCAATTCTGACTGGGCTACAAAATTGGGCTCCTCCAAAGAAGACTTGGCTCGTGTGTACCATCAGTCGATTCAACTGCTACAAACGATTCGCAACGAGTACGAAACCGAGCAGTCTCCAATGGTGATTAGTGGCTGCATTGGTCCCCGTGGAGATGGATACAACCCGGATAATTTTATGACTGCTGACGAGGCTGCTTCCTACCACCAGGAGCAAATTGCTGCTTTTCGGGACGCCGATGCCGACCTGGTGACGGCGATCACCATGACCTACACCGAAGAAGCCTTAGGAATTACCCATGCAGCTCAGACTGTTGACATGCCCATCGTCATTTCCTTCACTGTGGAAACAAATGGTCATTTGCCGACAGGGCAATCTCTCAAAGATGCGATCGCTCAGGTCGATACTACTACCCACAATGGACCTGCCTACTACATGATTAACTGTGCTCACCCCACTCACTTTGCCAATATCTTGGCAACAGACGAACCGTGGCTAGAGCGCATTCGCGGACTCCGAGCTAATGCGTCCACCAAAAGCCACGCCGAACTGGATGAAGCTGAGGAACTGGACGATGGCAAACCGGAGGAGTTGGGCAACCAGTACTTAGAACTAAAGCACAAGTTGCAAAACTTGAATATTCTGGGCGGCTGCTGCGGCACAGATCACCGCCACATTGCGGCGATTTGCCAAGCCTGTATCCCCATGTGGTGGTCTCATCTATCTAGTTCTGTTTTGCTGCGATCGCGCTGAACTAGCTAATGAGCCATCAAGCTCCTTTCTGAGTTTGAGGCAACCAAATATCAGCGTTGTCCTGCGAGAAATACGGAACTTTTCCGCTTAATTTCCCCATCGATATTTACTGCTGGGCTTATTACATCTTTTCCACGCCCGAGGACTTCAAGGCGATTCACGACACAGCCGGAGAGGTATGCGATTACGCCGCTATGAAGGCAGAGGTTTTGGCTGACTTAGTCACAGGCGGATTCTCTTCTCTGTTCGACATCGACTTGTCGTGGCTGGAGTGGCCTGACATCGATCCATCCTCGATCTTCGATTGGTTCGACTTCACAGAATGAATCTAATGCGATCGAAAACGCTTAATCATGCGCTCCAGCAAACAGAGGCTAGCGGTCGCGTCTTTCTCTCTTGCCAACCAACCTTGACTTCGCTAGTCCGGGTCGCTGAGCTTGGGCCGTTAGCTGGCCATTGTTGTCGAGTTTCTTTTACCGAGAGGTATGCGATCGCTCGGTGCAGATTGGAATGACATCATGCAGAAGCCTACCGTAAAGACGATTCGTCAGCAAATTGTCCCATTTTTATTTGATAGAACTGCTTCTAATTCTTGTTCTTCTGGCTGTTTTGAAGTCGGACTCCTTTCTTCTACTTTTGGACTCCTTTCTTCTAATCGCCCTAGTTCCGTAGGAGAGGCTGCTTCATCGTTAATTTCCTCAGTAGGTTTCTACTCCTCAGGTTCTAGGAACTCGTAGAGAATTTCATCAGGCTCATCGTCCTGAATCTCTTCTTCAATTGGCTGCTCCATTTCGATCGCGGCGATCCCTTCTAGTAATGGCAGTGCTGCTGATTCCGATTCACGTTGGACCCTTTGTGAACTACTGGCTTGAATTGCTTCTTTTAGTTCTTGGACCACCTGAGAAAGGCTTTCAAATTTCCGCTCAAGTGCCTCTAAGCGATCGTCTCTCACTGGCCCAATATTGGGTTCAGTTTGGACTCCTCCGAGATACTCTTCTAGGACGGTCCTGAGTGCTTGCGGTACCTCTTGAATGTTCTTGCCTTTCATCCACTCCAAGAGCTTCTCGTTAAGGTCTTGAGGAATATAAGCTGATACCTTGAGATTTTCCTTAAACCACTCGTCTGTAGTCATAATTGAGGATCGATAGTAGGTTGCTTTAGAATACTGTATTGCTTTGTCGCTGATTTGAATTGAGCTCAGAGCAAGACCGGATGCCGATGTAAAGGTGCTGGGAGTTTTAGAGTGCGATCGCAGCGTTCAACTGAATGGAAAACCAGATCGGCTCAGATGGGTTGAGATGCAGGTGGGCATCAATCACAGATTTATCCTCAACAAATGGTTGCGACCCTAAAAGCAAAGCAGACGCCCAACCTTGTTAGGCTAGGGGCAGTCTCTCATCTACCCCTAATGAATCGCACGATCGTCTGGTTTCGCCGGGATCTCCGAGTTGCTGATCACGCACCGCTCCATCGGGCGGCTCAACGCGGGGCGGTCATTCCCGTGTTCATCTTGGATCGCGCCTTGCTGCATCATCCTGAAACCGCCTCCGCTCGCGTCGCATTTATGCTCGAGTGCTTGCGCTCACTCGACACGGACCTACGCGAACGAAGCGGACGACTAATTTTGCGTACCGGTGACCCGGTCGACGTGTTGCCTCGACTAATTCGGGAAACGCAAGCAGAGGGAATTTATGCCTACATCGACTTTGAACGTATCTATGGTCGTGTGCGCGATGCCCGTCTCAATCGCGCCCTAGCCCAGCAGCAGCTCAAAGTCCGCTGGTTTGAGCCGCCCGGCACTGTTCCTGAACTCGTCACTGGGCAGCAGTATCGAGAGGCTTGGTATACCGACATGAAAGCGCCGCTCGTTCCGGCCCCCGCCCGCATCTTCGTTCCCCTCGAGGTCTCGAGTGAGCCCGTCCCGTCCCTGGCCGCGGTCGGACACCATGCGGATGGCAAACCCGTTCCTGCTGCTAGCACTGAGTCCGCCCGGCAATTACTGAAGCAATTCATCGAGGAAAAAACAACCCGCTACTACTGGCAGCTGTCTTATCCGAGTGCAGAAGCCACCTCTGGGCTGAGTCCACACCTCAAATTTGGGGTGATCTCGCTGCGAGAATGCTATCAGACCATACAACGGCTGAAGGATAGCCCGGATGAGCGCATTCAGCGCAGTCGCAAACAGTTCATCTCCCGCTTACGCTGGAACAGCGGTTTCGCGCAGCGATTCCGCTACCTACCCCAACTCGAAGTGCGATCGCTCTATCAGGGATTTGATCAACCGGGTGATGAGGTTGATGAAACGCTGTACCAAGCCTGGCAGCAAGGCCGAACCGGCTTTCCCATCATTGATGCAGCGGCGCGGTGTCTACTGGCAACCGGAGGATGGCAGGCGCTCAACTTTCGCACCCGTGCTTGCTATGCCAGCTTCTTGAGCAATCTGTTGGGCATCGACTGGCGATATGGTGCCCTGCACTTCATGCGACACCTGATTGATGGAGATTGCCCCATCGACCATTACCAATGGGCCATGCAAGCCGGGATGACAGCAGCAATTGACCAGAGCTGGACGCGCATCTACAACCCTGGACAAGTGGCCGTTGAACGCTTCGATCCCGAGGGGCAGTTCATCAAGCAATGGGTGCCAGAACTGAGGCACCTGCCTGTAGAGCATCTGGGCTTACCGCTGCTGGTCAAAGACTATGCTCTACCAATCGTGCACTATCAGCAGGCAAGAGCGCGGCGAGTTCGGCAGCTTGAAGGGCAGCGGCAGGTGTTGATGGAGCAGGAAAACATTGTGCCTTACCTGACTCGCCTACCTCAGAACCTGACCCCATTTGGTGCCGAACGCTACGCGAGCGACGTCGGCTGGGCGAGCCTGCCTGATGCCGATCTGTTTCCAGCTGCCCTTGATCTTGATGCTCTAGACTTGGAGCAAGCAAAAGCACTGCGGACATGGTTTACGGCTCCGATTGGCAGCAGCAAATCTGAGTTGACATCTCCAGGTCGCTCGAAGCTGCCCTCGAACGAGGCTCAATTAACGTTGCTGTAATAGACGTGTTGACGAATAGATAGGATAAAAAGCGATTTGCCAAGATGATGAGGGGAGAGGGTTTAATTTTCCTGACCTCGAGCTAAATGGCTGCTCAATCCCCCTTCAAGGGATGACATTTCTTGCCCGAAATCTTTGCAGTTCCCGAAGGGTAGTCGGTTGAAGCCAATCGACCGACATTTCTAAATGCTGATGGAGAAGATGTCAGGTTTTTCAATTGGCACCCGCCGTTTAACAGTTGTTCTGTACTATTATCTTGAGCAGGGAAGGGTAACTCAGCGCCTAGGGGTGAGATGCGAAAGATCATTCACGTCGATATGGATGCCTTCTATGCCTCGGTTGAGCAACGGGACAACCCGACTTATCGAGGGCAACCGCTAGCCGTCGGAGGCTCTCCACATCAGCGCGGCGTGGTGTGCGCAGCCAGCTATGAGGCGAGAACCTATGGCATTCACTCGGCCATGTCCTCTAAAGTCGCGCTCCAACGCTGTCCCCAACTGCTCTTCGTTCCGCCCCGGTTCGAAACCTATCGGGTCATCTCAGCTCAAATTCGCACCATTTTTGAGCGTCATACCGACGTAATCGAACCTGTCGCCCTTGATGAAGCCTATCTTGATGTGAGCGAGAATAAGTCAGGTCTACCCTACGCCACCACGATCGCACGCGAGATCAGAGCCGCTATCTTCGAGGAGACGGGCTTAACAGCTTCTGCGGGGGTTTCGTTCAATAAGTTCTTGGCCAAGATGGCATCGGGAATTAACAAGCCGAATGGACAGACGGTGATTTTGCCCGCTCGGGCTGAGGCGTTTGTCGAGACCCTGCCGATCGAGAAGTTTCATGGCATCGGCAAGGTCAGCGCGACCAAGATGCACGAGTTAGGGATACACACGGGAGCCGACCTGAAGCAGCGCTCCCAACGGGAATTGGTGCAGCACTTCGGGAAAGCAGGGCATCACTACTTCAACATTGCTAGAGCACAGGATGACCGAGCGGTCGAGGCGAATCGCATCCGTAAATCTGTGGGGGCGGAAACGTCCTATGCTCAAGACCTGCATAATCGCGCCCTGATGCTACACCAACTCGAAACGATTGCCCAAACGCTCTACGAAAGGCTGGAGCGTCACCAGACTGGAGGACGGACGATCACACTGAAAGTGAAGTTTGCCAACTACCAGCAGATTACACGCAGCCGGACCGTGATGAATATCATTTGTGAGGTAGCAACAATTGTACTCTTGGCGCAGGAGTTGTTTGAGGCGGTTGAGTTGGAGGGGCGGAGCGTCCGATTATTAGGGATTTCGCTGTCTAATCTCGTGAGTGAAGAACGATTCGTGCAAACCGCAACTCCAAAAGAATCGCTGGTGCAGTTAGTGCTGTTTTAGCCATGGACTTCTTAAATTCTGGAAGCTTGCCGATGGGCGCAAGGGCATGGAACATATTGCTCTTTGGCAGTTTCCAGATGGCTCAAAGATTGAGCCATTAGAGCGATACATCGGCCTCTTGCAAGGACGTAAAGTGGGCTGGAAAACTGCTTAGAGGCAGCGCCTATGATGAGTAGCAACGATTCCTCACACCCTGATCAAGAGTGGTTCGATCGCGGGAAAGAAGATGCGTGGTCTGGAAAATCAAAGCAACCCCCCGAGCATGATCCACAAGCTGCTAGTTTTTACGATCTCGGCTACAGCGAGGGAGAGATTGAACGCCCCCCGACTAGCAAACCGTCTGCTGATGTAGAAAACTCTTGAATTGATAGTTTGTCCATCAGCAGTAGGCGGCAATATCTTCACCACACACGTCAGCAAGATAGCAGAGCGCTTTGAACCGTAAGCCCACGAGTTGCTCGTAGAACGGATTGAGTTTGCACATCGGCGGAATGTGGAGCAGAACCCGACCAAAGTAGCAAATATTGCGTTCAAACGGACACTGAGAGGGAATGAGACGACAGAAGAAGTGGGCGGTCTTAGCGCTTTGGATTTCGATCTTGTCGAGTTTTTGGGCGATGGGTTGAAGGAGGGAAGCGATGAATTGGTTGGGAGTAAGGTGCAACATGGTTGATCTCCTGAGCAGGGGGTAAGTGGTGTGGCGATGTTCTCTGCTATTGATTTATCGTTGTTCTCTGCTATTGATTTATACAATTGTGTTTAGCGTTTTATGCAGCAAAGCCCAGGATCATGACGGTGATGTTTAACTTCCTCAATCCCTACCGAACTGGCATAGCGGCCTATGACCGATGCCACCCTCCAACTCGGCAAACCGGATGGGAAGCCGCTGACCTCAGAAACGAGAGAGTTCAGGGCAGAACCGAGCGGGTAGAGGGCGATGAAGGAGTGTCATGTTTCACGCTGTTTGAATTCTTTCCTAATTTTGGTAATTTGAAACGAAATTGTCGATTAACAGAACGAGAGGCTCAAGCTTCAGGGGAGCAGCCCAAAGCTCTCGATCCCCTAAATCAGGAAAGAGCTGACACCGGCACGCAGATGCGCTCACCCCAAATATTCATCTTGCTTTCAGCACTTAAACTTCTAATCCCATTGCGCATGCCATAGGGTTAGCGACGTTGAAAAATTTGTTAATTGACACCAGACTTAGCAACAAACTTCATACATTAGAAGAAATTAGAGTTGCCATAACTGCAGACCTGAAGGGGATCTCGATTCTACGCTCGGCGCATCAAAAAGTAGCAATATCGGATGCTTGAAGATCCTAGAGTTGGACAGAGAGCCCTATGCTGTGAAGCAGGTAGAGTTAAGAGTGTACCGATGAACCAAACTCAAGCGCATCCGAAAGTCGTCGTCGTTGGAGCCGGGTGGGCTGGCTTAGGGGCCGCTTACCATCTCACTCAACAAGGGTATGCTGTCACCTTGCTTGAAGCAGGGGGGCAGTTGGGTGGACTAGTGGCAGGTTGGAAAACCGCGCAGGGTCGAGCGGTTGAAGCTGGCATTCATGGCTTCTGGTATCCTTACCGTAATATTTTTGCCCTGGTTAATCAGTTAGGCCTAAATCCCTTTACCGATTGGACTCGCTCTTCCCAATATTCTCCAGCCGGTTTGGAAGTGGAGTCGCCCATCTTTCAACAGGAACCCCGCCTCCCTACACCGCTTGGAACATTCCTGTATACCCGATTCAAGCGACTCCCTTTGAGCGATCGACTCTCGGCCTTACCCTTGCTCTATGCGCTCATCGATTTTGATAACTCGGATGCGGCGTGGCAACGGTATGACTCAGTGACGGCCCGTGAACTCTTTAAGCAATTTGGGGTGTCTGCCCGGCTGTACAAGGAGTCGTTTGAGCCCATGTTGCTGGTGGGATTATTTGCACCGGGAGAACGCTGTTCAGCCGCCGCCGCCTTAGGAATGCTGTATTACTTCATCCTGGCTCACCAAAGCGATTTTGACGTTGTCTGGTGTCGCGGCACTGTGGGAAACTTGATTTTTCGCCCTTGGGTTGAGCAAATTGAGCAGGCAGGTGGACGAATATTGACTCAGCGGCGGGTCACTGATTTGGTCATCCAAGCTCAAGCAGGGGGAGAGACCACCCCTCAAGTGACTGGCGTGGTGTGCGGTGATGAGGTCTTTGAGGCAGATGCGGTGATTTTTGCCGTCGGGGTCACTGGAATGCAAAAAATTGTGAGTAGCAGTTCGGTGCTCCGACAATTCCCTGAATTCTGTAACTTGATGAATTTGAGTGCGATCGATGTAGTAGCAACGCGGCTTTGGTTTGATCGCCACGTTTCGGTGCCCTTACCGTCGAATGCTTGCTTCGGATTTGATCCCACAACCGGTTGGACATTTTTTGACCTGAATGCCCTGCACGACGAATGGAGGAATGAACCGGGTAGTGTGATTGAAGTAGATTTCTATCATGCCAATCAACTGTTGCCACTCGACGACGAACAGATCATTGCCAAGGTGCATCGAGATCTAGCAACTTGTGTGCCTCAATTTCGCCAAGCCAGAGTGATCGATAGCAGTGTAGTGCGATTGCCGAAAGCGGTCACACATTTTTCTCCTGGCAGCTACCAATCGATGCTGCCGGGCAAGACGAGTTTAGCTAATCTATTCATGAGTGGAGATTGGATTATTACTCGTCATGGTTCCTGGTCGCAGGAAAAGGCATATGTCACTGGGCTAGAAGCCGCCAATGGAGTGATTGAACAGTTGGGTGTAGGGACACCGGCTCAGATTATTGGGGTAGAACCAGATGAACCTCACATCGAATTCGCTCGCACGGCCAACCGGGCTTTGCGACACTGGACGAGCCAATTTCTACCGTCCCTCTGGCTCCCTTAAACGCTGAAGTCACGATTACACCGATGGACAGAACGACCCGACAAGCTCAACTGCGGCAAAAGCTGCAGCATCTCAAGCAACAGCAGGAGCACCAGTTCGCTCAACAGACGCTGGAGCAGTTGGGGATGTCGAGCGATCGCTGTACCTATTTTCTGCCCGAAGACCCAAAAGCAATCGATTGTGTGGAGTGGCTCAAATGCGCCTTGCCCTGGCAGTGGTCGCAGATTGATTGGGCAAAGGTTCCGGGTAGCCTCTGTTACCCGTGTCAAAAAGATCCACAGCTCGTAGCAGTGTTGAAACAACTTTGCCAGCAATTTCAGTTGGATAATCCAAGGGTGACGATCGTCTGGTTCAATGCTCGCCATCCGATCGTGCAGATGGAGCTCTCAGTTGTGCAGCAGAACGCACTTGCCCTGGTCAGCCACGATTGGGATACTTGGATTGTGGAACCCCAAGCAGGTTGGTGTATTGAATACCATCACGAGGGAACGCTGGGCTTTGGCTTTGGCGCGATCAAGAATGGAATTGCCTGATTAGCCAATGTTGAATCAAAAGAGATCACAGTGGGTGCAAAGGGACTTGAAAAACTATCACCTGACATGATGAAAGCTATGAACCGAATACTATTGGAAAAACCCACCTCAATGGTTATCTCCTACTCGCTCTGTGCAGGTGCAATTGTATAACTTTCTCATTTCTATGATCGCGCTGCTTCCAATTGTCGTTTTGTATTCCATGTACATAGCTGGAAAAGTTCAAGGAATTTTTAGAGATGTTCGCTCAACATTTTCGATCTTTCTCATTCCGTAATTCTAAAATCGTTTATTATTTAGTTTATTTCAGTAGCTTATTTAATTCACTGGACGAAGCTATTCCATGCTCAAACATGCTTCCGAGCACTGTAGAAGAGCCAGGCCATCATGATGACGATTAATTCGATCGCATCACTAGAAGTTCTTGATTCGAGGAAAAGCTCCTGCTACAGAAAGAGATAGGGCTGCTTTTTCGGAGTGAGATCGATGCCAACACCAGAAAATCCTCCAAACCATCAGTTCTCTGAAGAGTGGACTGAGGCTTCGTTCCATAAAATGCCGGAGGACGAGCTAGAAACAAGTTCATTCTCCCAATTACCGATCCCTGCATCGATTAGTCCGCAGATCCTCACTAAGGTGACGCGCCTGTTCAATGGCGGACTAGAGGATATCGTCAACGAACTGTTTCAGAACGCTCGCCGCGCCGGAGCAACACAGGTCGAAGTCATCCTCACCCAGTTGGGGACTCTCCTCATTGAGGACGATGGCTGTGGAATCGAGAACCCGAAAACCTTGCTTAGCTTAGGTCAAAGTGAGTGGGATGCCAAGGTAGTGGAAAGCGAAGACCCCGCTGGGATGGGAATTTTTAGCCTAGCCAATCGCGGAGCAACGATCGCGTCGCACAATTGGCACGTTCACCTTGACCCCGAACACTTCTCAGGTCAAGCGATCGCGATCGTGCAATCTACTGAAGCTCGAGTCGGCACCCGGATTGAATTCCCGCTCACCGCCGCCGAATTGCGCTCCTTTGAAGTTTGGCGGAGCCAATCGCTGCACCCTCAGATCGCCAGTGCCGCTCGCTATTATCCACTCCCCGTGACCTTTAACAGAGCAGCGCTGCTCCGTCAGGATTTCTTAGAGGACGCCGTTTGGGTCAAGTTATGGCGCGGGCTGCGGCTGGGTGTGTCGGCGCACTATCGGTGGGCGAACCAGAGCGTTGAAGGGTTACTCAATTTCTACGGTCTGACGGTACCTCTGCAACTGCCAGCGCTCGCGTGCAATGACACCACTCTGCATGTTCGCGTCGATGTAGACGCCGCTCCCGATCTGAAACTCGTGTTGCCTGCTCGAAAAGAAATCGTGCGGAATGAATTCTTTGACGAACTCAAGGTTGAGTTGCGCCGAACCCTTTACGAAGCAGTCGCAACGCTTGAGCATCATGATTTGCCATACGTGCGATGGCTCGAGGCACACAGTTTTGGGATTGAGCTTCCTCCTGCACGATCGCAGCTCAGACCTTTTACGCCCCGAACAGCCGATCACCTCGCTAATCAATCCTGGGAATCCCTTCAGCCGATCGATCCCACGACGATGTTAATTGAGGTTGGAGACCTGCAAGCCCCGGAACAGCAGCTCTTAAAGCGGGCGCTCAACCACAGTGAGTTGCCCTATACCTTTCTTGCCGCAGAATCAAAATACCAAGGGTACTCCTGGTATAGCCCTACTAATCCAGGTTAGGACGTATAGTAGAGCCATAATGCATGATCAA